>DATNFX010000345.1:0-4169 GCA_035606195.1 Pyrinomonadaceae bacterium | reverse complement strand
ATCACACTCCTGAAAAACGAGAACAATGTTTTGCCGTTGAATGCGAGTGCGTTGCGGTCGATCGCCGTGATTGGTCCAAATGCCGCGCAGGTACATCTCGGCGGATACAGCGACGAACCTTTACGCGGAGTGAGTGTGCTTCAGGGGATCAAAGACAAGGTCGGCAGCAAGATCAAGGTCAACTACGCCGAAGGATGCAAGATCACAAAAGAGGGCGGGAACTGGTTTGCGGATAGCGCTCATCTCAGCGATGCGGCTGAAGATCAAAAGCTGATCACGGAAGCGGTGCAGGTCGCGAAAGGTTCGGATGTTGCGCTGCTCGTGCTCGGTGGTAACGAAGACACAAACAAGGAAGGATGGGCCGACAACCACCTTGGCGATCGCGATAGTTTAGATCTGGTTGGTCGACAGAATGATCTGGTCAAGGCAGTACTTGAAACCGGCAAGCCAACGATCGTTCTACTTATTAACAGCGGTCCACTCTCGATCAACTACATCGCGGAGAACGTGCCTGCAATCCTGGAAGGATTCTACCTGGGGCAGGAAACGGGCGTTGGCGTAGCGGATGTTCTCTTTGGTGATTACAACCCCGGCGGCAAGCTCACGATTAGTTTCCCGCGCTCTGTGGGCCAACTGCCCCTTTACTACAACCGTAAGCCGACGGCACGCAGGGGTTATCTTTTCGCCAACAAGGAACCTTTGTTTCCGTTTGGCTTTGGACTCAGCTACACGACGTTCTCGTATTCGAATTTGAAGGTTAATCCGGCGCGCATCGGTCCTACGGGCGAGGCGAAGGTCAGCGTAACTGTAACCAACACTGGAAAGCGCGCAGGCGACGAGATCGTTCAACTCTACATTCGCGATCTGGTGAGTTCGGTCACGCGACCCGTTATGGAGCTCAAAGACTTCAAACGAATTTCGCTTGCTGCAGGCGAGAGCAAGACGGTTGAGTTTGTCATCACGCCCGACAAACTCTCATTTCTCGATCTCAATCTGAAGAGCATCGTCGAGCCAGGATGGTTCGACATCATGGTGGGAACAAGTTCGGTAAAGTATGAAACGGCTAAGCTCGAAGTGGCCACGAAATAGCCACAAAAAAGAAGATAGCCACAAAAAGGCACAAAAAGCACATAAAAGAATTGGTCTTGCTCTAGTGTTTATTTGGGGGCTGGTGGTGTGTCTGCCAGTCGCGGCGCAAGAGAGAACGTTGAAGGATGTTTTCAAGAATGACTTCAAGGTTGGGGCAGCGCTGAACCGGCGACAGATCTTTGAAGAAGATAAGCGGGGTGCTCAGATCGTTAGCACTCACTTCAACAGCATCACTCCGGAGAACGTTCTCAAGTGGGCGTTGGTCCATCCACAGCCTGATAAATATGACTTTGCTGCTCCCGATCGGTTTGTTGAGTTTGGGGAGAAGCGCGGGATGTTTATCGTCGGGCATACTCTCGTCTGGCACAACCAAACACCTCGTTGGGTTTTTGAAGATGGAAAGGGCAATCCTGCCGATCGTGAGACGCTGTTGAAGCGCATGCGCGATCACATCTTCACGGTCGTGGGTCGTTACAAGGGAAGAATCAAGGGCTGGGATGTGGTCAACGAGGCTTTGAATCAGGACGGCACGATGCGGCAATCGCCCTGGTTCAAAATCATCGGCGAAGATTATCTGCTCCAGGCATTCAAGTTTGCTCACGAAGCAGATCCGAACGCCGAGCTTTATTACAACGATTACGATCTCGAACTGCCGGCGAAGCGTGCAGGCGGCGTCGAACTGATCAAGAAACTAATAGCTGCCGGTGTGCCGATCTCCGGTGTCGGCCTGCAAAATCACAATCAACTGGAATGGCCTTCAGCTGCTGACGAAGACGCGACTCTCGCCGCGTTCTCAGCGCTGGGACTAAAAATTCACATCACCGAACTTGATGTTGACGTACTTCCGCGAACAACAAAGATTGGCGCCGATTACGCGGTTGATGATCCGGTCACACCGCAGCTAAATCCTTACGTCGATCGATTGCCCGACGCGAAGCAGCTTGCGTTAGCAAAACGCTATGTGGAGTTGTTCCAGGTTTATCTAAAGCATCGCGACGCGATTGACCGCGTGACTTTCTGGGGCGTAGCCGACGGCGATTCCTGGCTGAACAATTGGCCCATGAAAGGCCGGACGAATTATCCGCTCCTGTTCGATCGGTTCGGCAGAGGCAAGCCTGCGTTAGCTGCCGTTATCAATATCAAGAGTCTCGGCACATGGCCGGTGGAACTAACGGCTGAGCAGGACCATCGCCGCCTTCTGAATCTCCTGCACATCACATCACTCAGACCCGGTGTTAACGGCAACGATCCCAAAGCGCCGAACGCCGCGAATTACGACGAAGCGAAAGCAAATCCATATCCTGCTCTTCCTGATCCGTTGCTGCTCAAGAATGGTAAGCGCGTGACGAGCGCCAAGATGTGGTGGGAACAGCGCCGGCCGGAGATCGTTGCAGACTTTGATCGCGAGGTGTACGGCAGAGTTCCGACAAACGTGCCGCGAGTCGAATGGGAAGTCGTCGAAACGAAACAGGAAGTGAAGTACGAGATTCCCGTCGTCTCAAAAAAGATAATTGGTCACGTTAACAACTCCGCGTATCCTCTCGTCAACGTAGATATTCAGTTATCACTGACAACACCGGCGAAGACAACCGAACCTGTTCCTGTCATCATGGAATTGAGCTTCGTGTTTCCGCCTGGATTTCGTCCTCCCGTGCCGCAAACGACCGAAGCGCCCTGGCAACAGCAGGTGCTGAACAAAGGTTGGGGATGCGCGAGTCTGATTCCCGTTAGTATTCAAGCGGACAATGGTGCGGGCTTGACCTTGGGTATTATCGGTCTGACCAACAAAGGTCAGCCGCGCGGGCTCGACGACTGGGGCGCCTTGCGGGCGTGGGCGTGGGGCGCAAGCCGGGCGCTTGATTATTTTGAGACTGACAAAGCCGTCGATGCGAAACGTGTCGGACTCGAAGGCCATTCGCGCTACGGCAAGGCAGTGCTGGTCGCGATGGCGTATGATTCCCGCTTTGCGATCGCATATGTGAGTTCGTCCGGCGCGGCAGGCGCGAAACTCCATCGCCGCAATTGGGGCGAGCTCGTCGAGAACATTGCATCGTCAGGCGAGTATCACTGGATGGCCGGCAACTATCTGAAATATGCTGGGCCGCTTAACTGGAACGAGTTACCTGTCGATTCACACGAATTGATCGCGTTATGCGCACCGCGTCCGGTGTTCATTGGTGTAGGTGACGCAGGCGATGGTTGGGTCGATGCGAAGGGCATGTTCCTCGCGGCGGCTGCTGCGGGTCCGGTGTACAAGCTCTTAGGTAAAAGAGATCTCGGGGTGAGCGAGTTTCCTGCGATCGAAACTGCATTGACGGACGGCGACATTGCATTTCGCCAGCACCGCGGTGGACATGTGACAGGACCAAACTGGCCTACATTTCTCGACTTCGCAAACCGTTATTTGTTTGAGCCACAAAAAGGCACAGAAAGCACAAAAAAGAGGGCGACATGGTAAGTAATAATTTTCAACCGAAACCGGAACACAAGTTCACCTTTGGTCTTTGGACCGTCGGCAATCGCGGACGAGATCCGTTTGGCGATGCGACGCGAGCGACTGTGAGTCCTGTAACGATCGTACGGCGTTTGAGCGAGCTGGGAGCGTACGGCGTTAATCTGCACGACAACGACCTGGTGCCGATCGATGCGAGTCCGGCTGAACGCGATCGTATCGTGCGTGAGTTCAAACAGGCGCTCGACGATACAGGCATGAAAGTGCCGATGGCGACGACGAATCTCTTTTACGATCCGGTTTTCAAGGATGGTGCGTTTACTTCCAGCGATCCGCGCGTGCGGATGTACGCATTGCAGAAGACGATGCGATCCATGGATCTCGGCGCTGAGCTGGGCGCGCACATATACGTTTTTTGGGGTGGACGCGAGGGTGCGGAAGTCGATGCCGCGAAAGATCCGCGCGAGGCGCTGAAGTGGAATCGCGAGGCGCTCAACTTCCTTTGCGAGTATTCGGTCGATCAGGGTTACGACTATAAGTTTGCGCTTGAGGCCAAACCTAACGAACCACGCGGTGACATTTATCTGCCCACGACGGGTGCGATGCTCGGTTTCATTGCGACGCTCGA
>DATNFX010000344.1:0-13434 GCA_035606195.1 Pyrinomonadaceae bacterium | reverse complement strand
AGCTTGTAGACTTCATAAGTGAGACCAAGATGGTTGAGTTCCCCGTGAGCGAGTGCTGTCTTCAGGTCTTCGCTGAAGTAGAGAGTCAGAACATGTTCGACCTTGCGCTTTTGCTGGACGTTCGTATTCGGAAGCTCCTGGTATTCGATCTCTTCAACCTGTCGTGAACCCTCATCTGACTCGGTCAGGTGATACGTGCGCAGATCCGCCAAATCAAAATAGAAACCGGACGCAGGTGTGAAACCCGTGAGCTCGTAAGTTTGCACTTCCGCGGGCAGACGCAAACGGTAATGCTGCTCCCGCGCCGTAGCTGAAGGCGGCTGAATTGCATCGTTCGTGTAGCTGCTCTCGGTGTAGATCAGGTGTTGTTCGGCCTGTACACTGCGGATCAAGTTGATCTGGTCCTGTGTGTAATTCGGATCGCTGAAAGGCCGCACACGTCCATAGCCGGCGGCGATCGACTGCAACACATTGCCAAATTCGTCGGTCGACAAATTCAACGTGTGCGCGACACGCGGATCCGGAGTTAGTGACGGAATGTTTTGCGGATCGTCAGGAAACGTGACAGAGCGAAGATCCAGCTCGTAGTGATAACTGAGCGCTTCACTCTCGGTAACATGAAAAACAGCGTGACGATTCTGGAGCATCGGCTGAACGCGCCGAACGCTGCAATTGTGCGTGGAAGCTGAGAACAGCCGTACCGGAATCTGTTTGCCGTCTTCGAGTTGATCGACGTCGAGCTCGTAAACTTCCTGACGCAACGCCATGCCTTTGCACGCGCGCAACGCCTGGCGCCATTCGTCACTACTGAATTGTTCCTGATCAAGATCCGGCTCAGGCAGCGGTTTCTCGTTGAAACCGCTTAGCACTGCTGAGTAACCCGGCATTGCTGCCAGCGAGTTTGGAAAGTATTCGTTGTTGAACTGCGTCAGAATCCGTTTGCGATCGAAGGCTGCGCCCGTGTGAAACCACGTGATCGTTTTGATCGGCGGCTGATAGAGCGTCTTGTCGTCAGTGATGTAAGGACTGTCTGCATTGCCGTTCGCGAATTCACCGAACGACTCGACGTCGACCTGTTCGACGCGCCCGAAACCGCGAAATTCACGTTCAACTCCGTCGAAGTAACCATGGTGATAACTGTAAGTTGACGAGAAAACCGTCTGCCGCCATTTGTCGCGCGTTGTTACCTTCTCGACGACGTGCACGGGAAACGACAGTTTCGTGATCCATGGTCGACCGGCAAGTTTGTCGGCGAGATAGAACTTCGTGCTCGGCGCGTATTGAACTTCCATCTCGGCGCCGAGATTATTCACCGACTTGACGAGCAGGTGGGGCTTTTGGCCACCCATCAAGTCGATGTAACGCATCGGGCTCGTAGTCGCAGCAGGCAACGGCGACGACCAAACGAGACAAGCAGTTCCGTTTCCGAAAAGATCGGTAACCTGAATCGAACTCAAATCGTCTATCGAGGGAAAGTTTTTGATTACCCGCGCGTCGCTCCAGCGGTTGCCGGATTGGTTGATGTACAACCGCACTTCGTCAGACGCGAGATAAATGATGTCGACCACACCCGAGCCATCGACGTCGGCCAAACGGATGCTTCGTTGATCGAACTGGTCAGGCTCATCGAACCACGGCGAGTTGTCCATTGTGACTTTCGCACCGAAACGCCCGTAACCGAGATTCGGCCAGTAACACACTTCGCCGTTGCGGATACGCAGCAGGTCAGTCAACCCGTCTCCGGAGAGATCGGCCAGATAGATCGATTGTTCGCTGTCCGCGAGAATGAGAAGCGGCCCGCGTTCTTCGTCGAGTGCCGGCAGCGTTCTTTCCGATGACGCAAAACCCGTTTCACCAAGCGACGCATACCACGTGAAAGCTTCGTGCTCGGTGATCAGGATGTCGGCAAGTCCATCGCCGGTAAGATCGACGAATTTCAGATTGGGGTCGTGCCAGTCGACGTTAGGCAGGGCGCGGAATGGAACAAACGTCTCCCACGTGCCTGCATCATTCCGTTCAAAGTAACCCGCGAGTGGACCATCAAAGCGCGTGAGGTCAGGACGACTATCACCGGCGAGATCCTGAATATGCCAGCCGCCTGCGCCGATACCTGCAAAAGCCGGTTTCTCAGCAACAACCTCGAGCGGCGCGAAAGTAACGCCATTGTTTGTTAGTGGACTTAGATTTCGTTTGTAGAACCAGCTTGTTGCATGCTCGGTGAGAATTCCGGGGATTCCCTCACCGTCGAGATCGATCCATTGATATTCGCCATTTATTCCGGACGGGAGATTCTCGAGACTCTCGCTGTCGACCTTTTGTATTCGCTCGTCAATGTTAGCTTCGCTGTACTCGAATTCAAGCGGTGGGAGAGATCTCCGGCGATATCCGCCGCCGGAGTTCTGTTGGTAGGAAGTTTGCGTGACCGAAGTGATAAACGAAGCAATCTGACTTTCGCGATAAGCGAGGTCGGTTGATTTCACGAGGCAGTCGCGACCGATGTTCTCCTCCGGAAAGTGATGAAACATCAGCACGCGCTGGCAAAGGCGATAGGATCGCACCTCAAAGCCGCTGCGGTAGCTCGAGAACGAATCGCGGCGGCACAGCCACGAGCCGGCATCGCCAGGCTTTGGATCTTCGGGCTTGTGTTCGCCGTAATCGAAAACTACTTCAAACAGCCAGTCGGTTCGTCGAGAAAGATCTTCACCGGCACGGCGTGGAGTTCTGTTGCCGTACTTAACGGATTTGAGATAACGCTGCGCGGATCGATTGCGATTCTTTTCGTTCGCGGCTGAAAGATCGACACCTTCAGAATTCTCAGCCTTGTATTCGTAACGAATTGCATTGCCTTTATCGTCGTAGGTCTCACAGATCAACCATGTGAAGATGCGGCGTGAGTCGTTAGGGTCAGCAATGCGGCTTTCGGCTGTCTTGCCATACCAGGTTGTGGTGTTGTCGCGGGAAATCGATCTCCAAAACGTGTCACTCGGATCTGTTTTACTTGTCCAACGCTCGGTGCGAGCAAACAGTCCTTCGATGCGCGGGCGGTAACGATGAACCGTGTAGCCGGTGATACTCGTGCTGTCTTCGAATCTGCTGCCGTCTGCAAGAAGTTCCGGTACCAGGTCTTCCGCACCGGAAAGCAGAAAGACGTCTGAGTCTTCCGCATCCCGATACTGCGGCAGACCTTTGTCTGTTTTGCGCGTGATCGATGGCGATGAGAGGTGCCAGCCGAGGCCGAACGGTCCGTTGCCGGCGCCGGAGTCGTAAGAGAGTGAGAGTTGCGGAGCAAAGCCCGAACGACTTGGAGTCACTGCAAGAGGCACGGACATCGAGCCACTGCCTGTTGCCGGGTTGGCGCCAAACTTCTCGCCGATTCCCTTGATCGCGCCACCGCCTTTAGGCAGCGAAATCGAAGGGACCTTGATTCCATTGGAATTTGAGTGTTCCTGATTCACGACTCTCCCACCTTTCGTCCTAAAGTGGTGAGTAATCGCAAAACATCACATCCACAGATTACGCAGATTTCTTCTCTACTAATCTGAGCAATCTGTGTAATCTGTGGACATGCACCCCACAACGCTGCGCGACAAACTTTATGGAGTGATTGCTTTTCCCGTCACTCCATTCAAAGATGATCTGTCTCTGGATCTTCCCGGACTGCATCACAACATCTCAAAGTTGATCGAGCACCCCGTTTGTGCCCTCGTGGTTGCGGGTGGGACTGGCGAGATGTATTCGCTCACGCCTGCCGAATACATACGTATTGTCGAACTGACCGCGCTTGCCGTCGAAGATCGCGTACCGGTGATCGCGGGTGTTGGTTTCAATCAGCGATTGGGGATCGAGATGGCGCAGGCCGCCGAGAAAGCCGGCGCTGACGGCATTCTCATTTTTCCGCCTTACTACGCTCAGGCAGACGATGAAGGATTGTTTGAGTATTACCGATCCATTGCCGCGTCAGTGAAACTCGGCGTGCTGATCTACAGCCGCGACTGGGCCGTCTTCACTCCTGCAATGGTGGAGCATTTGACGTCGATTCCGAACTTGATCGGATGGAAGGACGGCCATGGCGACATACGGCGACTGCAGACGATCATGAATCACGTGGGCGATCGTTTGCACTGGATCGGCGGCGCGGGCGACGACCTCGTTGCTGCTTACTACAGCACGGGAATCCGAACATTCACATCGAGCATCGCGACGGTAGCTCCGCGACTCTCGATAAAGCTGCATGAGCTGGCCGAAAGCGGCGAGCACGAAACGTTAACCGACTTGCTCGACCGGTGTGTGATACCTCTCTACGCGATTCGTGCGCGGCGCAGGGGGTATGAAGTGTCGACGATGAAGACGATGATGGACATGGTTGGACTTAATGGTGGACCGGTACGACCGCCCCTCGTCGGTGTAACTTCTGAAGAGGAGCGCGAGCTGCAGGCAATTGTTTCAGAGTGGGAGAAGTTTCTGTGAGTTATCCGAAAGTCAGGTGGGGACTGATTGGTTGTGGCGACATCGCGCGAAAGCGCGTAGCTCCCGCTTTGCGTGACTCTGCGCTATGCGAGTTGGTAGCGGTCAGCAGAGCACGATCCGAACTCGCTGACTCGTTCGCGCGTGAGTTTGGCGCGCGGCGGTGGTCTGCGGACTGGCACGACTTTCTGATGGATTACGAGATCGATGCGATTTACGTCGCGACGCCGGTGCATTTGCACGCGGAACAGACGATCGCGGCTGCTGAACGAGGCAAACACGTACTATGTGAAAAGCCGATGGCACTCAACGTTGCCGAGTGTGATCGGATGATCGCGGCGTGTCGCGCGAACGACGTGAAGCTCGGTGTTGCTTACTACCGGCACTTTTATCCCGCTGTGCGGCGTGTGAAGGAGTTGGTTGATTCGGGCGAGCTTGGCGTTCCGGTTGTTGCTCAGATCAACGCGTTTGAGTGGTTCGATCCTACGCAGTCCGATCCGCGCGCGTGGTTGATCAACAGGAGTCTTTCGGGTGGCGGTCCGATGTTTGATTTTGGTTGTCATCGTATTGAGGTGCTGCTCGACATCTTCGGCGACGTGCGTGAAGTTAAGGCAACTTTAGCCAACACCTTCTTCGATCGTGAAGTCGAAGACACTGCCACCGCCGTCTTTCAATTCAAACGCGGAACGTGTGCCACGTTAACTGTCACTCACGCCGCCCGCGAACCGCAGGACACATTCGATCTCTTCTGCTCGCACGGCTCGATTCACATTCCCGTTCTCAACGAGGGGACGATGCGAGTGGTAACTCCCGATGGTGAGCGAATCGAAACACACCCCAACGCCGCCAACATCCATCAACCTCTAATCGACGACTTCGCCACTGCAGTTCTCGAAAACCGTGACCCCATCGTCACCGGCGAAATCGCCCGCGCCGTCGCACTGATAGAAGAAAATTTCTGAACGTACTGTAGGGGCGGCCCTCCGTGGCCGCCCTCGGTTTTGATCAGGTTTGTATTTACAGGCGCTCTTCAAACCGCGGGCGGCCACGGAGGGCCGCCCCTACAGTACGTTCGATGAAACTAAATTATTCAGACCGCAGTGCGGTCGAGGGATCGATGCGGGTTGCGCGCCACGCGGGAAGATAGCATGCGAGGAAGGCCACGCCTGTGAGCAGTAATGCTACGAAGAGGTAAATGCGAAGATCGCTTCCCGTCGCCGTAACACCAAACACTGAACCGCCAATCATCTTCATCAACCCCAACGATCCACCCAATCCAAACGCCAGCCCAAGCAACACATTCCACATCCCCTGTGCGATCACCATTCTCAATATATTCTGCGCACTCGCTCCCATTGCCATCCTGACCCCGATCTCGCGGCTACGCTGCTTCACCATGTAAGACACCACGCTATAGATGCCCACCGTCACCAGCAGCAAAGCCACAATCGCGAAGAGGCTCGACAACACCGCCTGAAAACGCTGCTGAGCCGTAGCCCTGCCGATGAGCTCCTTCATCGTGCGCATGTTGTAAACAGGCTGTTCGCTATCGATCTGCCGCACCTGCTCGCGAAGTGTTGCCGCAAACGCTTCGGGTTGACTGCTTGTCCGCACCAACAAAACCAGCCCCGGCATACCGATATAACCATACGGAAAGTAAAAAGCAGGCGCCGCGTTCTGCTGTGAGTTGAGTGTGCGCACGTCGCCAACGACACCGACAATCTCGCCAACGGGATTATTCTGACCAGGACGAAAACGTTTTCCAAGCGCGCTTTCATTGGGCCAGTAACGACGAGCAAAGCTTTCGCTAACGATGTACTCAGCCGGTTGTTCAGCTCGATAGTGATCGGGGAAGTCTCGACCCTGTAAGAACGGGATGCCCATCGTCTCAAAAAAGCGTGGCGTAACAGCGTGCGCCTCAGCCGACGATCGGATCTCGTTCGTCGCCGCGTCGGCGCCTTCGAGTGTGATTTCGACGTGCCAAGTGCTAATGGCAGAGGGAGGTTGTTCTCCTGCCGCCGCGTCGATCACGCCAGGCACGGCGCGCACACGATCGAGCAGTCGCTCGAAGAAATCAACACACTGCTCTTTGTCGCCATATTTTGATCCCGGCAGACTGATCTGCATCGTAAAAACATTGTCGGGTGCAAAGCCGAGTGGCATCGCTCGCAACTGCGCTAATACGTTTACGAGCAAGCCGGCGCCAACCAAAACCGCCGTGGCCATTGTGACCTCAGCTACTATCAATGCACCACGCAGACGATTCGTTGATCTGCCGCCGCTGTCGTTTCTGCCGCCTTCTTTTAGTTTGTCTGTGAGATTGACGCGAGCGGCTCCCCATGCCGGAGCAAGTCCAAAAATCAATCCGGTGAGAGTCGTGATAAGAAACGTAAAACCGAGCACGCGAGCATCGATGCGCGACTCGCTCAGACGAGCAATATTTTGCACGCTCGCGGACGCCAGCAGTTTGGTTCCAAAATACGCCAGCCCCAACCCCAGGACTCCGCCCAAACCCGCGAGCAACAGACCTTCGATAAGCACTTGTCGTGCTAAACGTCCCGGCGACGCTCCGAGCGCGGCACGCGTCGCCATCTCCTGCTGGCGTGTCGTCGCGTTAGCCAGCAGCAGGTTTGCGACGTTGGAGCACGCAATCAGCAGCAACAAGTTGACGCCGGCAAACAAAGCGAGCATCGACTTGCGAACTTCGTTCGGCACGATCCAGTCGTAGAACGTGCTCGCACGCACACGCCAGCCCGTGTTTGATTTTGCATTCTGTTGCTCGAGCCGTTGCGCAACAGTGTCCATATCTGAAGTCGCCTGGCTCAAACTGACGCCGGGTTTGAGCCGTCCAAACACCTGCAAGTTGCGATTGCTGCGGTCAGCACGCCACGGTTCTTTCTGTGGATCGATTACAAACGGAACCCACAATTCCCGGTTGCCACCGAATTGAAATCCCCTCGGCATAACGCCGACGACGGTGTAACTCTCACCGTTAAGTTGGACGCTCTGGTTGACTATCGATCGATCACCGCCAAACTGTCGTTGCCAGAGCGCGTCGCTCAACAGCACGACACGATTGCTGCCTGGTGTTTCTTCGCTAGCAAGAAAACTTCGACCCAATGCCGGCGCGACTCCCAACGTTGGCAACAGATTGGCGGTGATGCGTGCAGCCGCGACTCGCTGCGGTTCGCCCCTGCCGGTGAGATTGAAGGTCGCCAACTCCAACGCTGCCAGTTGTTCAAAAGCAGTTTGCTGGCGGTGCCAATCCTGAAAGTTCGGCACCGAAACAGGAGATTCCGACTGGTTCTGTTTGAGGTTGGTCTCCCACAGTCGGACGAGACGGTCCGGCTGACTGTAAGGAAGTGGCTCGAGCAGTACGGCGTTGATGACTCCAAAGATCGTCGCGTTAGCGCCCAGCCCGAGCGCAACAGTAACGACAATCGCCAACGAAAACCCCGGATACTTCCGCAGTAGCCGGAAACCGTATTTGAGGTCCTGTAAGACTCCTTCGAACATGTTTAATCTGGTGAAATGCTAAGTCGGATGCGCTCTGCTATTTCGTTCAACTCTTCACGAGGTGGTGTGTCATGATAGTCTGCTGGAAGATTGAGCCCGAACCCATCGTCTGCGTAACGCGGGAACACGTGTAACTGAACATGAAACACTTCCTGCCCTGCAGCCTCACCGTCGGCAAGAAGGAAGTTTACTCCCTCACACTTCACACCACACTTTCGTAGCGCTGCTGCGACGCGTTGAGCAACGCGGAATATTTGCGCGCCTTCTCCTGCCCCAGATCTGCGAGATTAGTTGCGTGTCTGCGGGGAACAACCAGAGCATGGCCCCGATTGATCGGCTGGATGTCCATGAACGCTACGCAAAGGTCGTCCTGATGAATGACACTAACTTCCAGTTCACCGGCTACGAGCTTGTAAATCACGCAATCATTTTCATTCATAAAGAGCCGGAAACCCTAATCGCTCGAGCACAAGACGAAGCTTCGCTGCGTACTCGAAATTCAGTTCGTCCATTCCCGTTTCTCCCGACAGATTAAACGTTATCACCTCACTCGCCGAACCATCCTCGAAAGTTGCAACCACTAACTCCGGATGATACAGCTCCAGCCCCGCCTCGCTATACAACGATTCGATCTCGCCCTCACTCAGCACATAGACCATCCCATAAGCCTGCGCCAACGGCTCTCGAACAAGCATTGCACGTTGGCCAATTTCAACCGGTAATCTCTTACAACCGCCCTCCTGGGCTTCCGCGGCTCTACACCCTTAGCGCAGGAGAGTCGCCTCCATAAAGAGACCGTAGAAGAAGATGTCTATCATACCGAATTAATGTAGTGAAGTCAGAAGTATTGCATCAGATTACGGGTTTACAGTCTATTACATCTGTTACCGGTTGGACCTATTATTGGTCCTCTGTTACCACGTGCTCAAGCTGGTTTCGCCAGAGAATTATTTCAATTCTGACCCTCCGCAATGCTGGAAAACTCTTTAACACTCCTAAGCGCAAAGGTTATTGTTGACGCATTTCAAAAACGCGATTAGACTGCGCTTAAACTCAACCTCGTCCCACTACTAAATACCCCTCAAAGAGGACCTGAGTAGGTTCGTTATTACATCAATGGATCCGGGTGAGTTTTGGTTTAATACAAACGATCTTGCGAGCTGATAATTTTCGTTCTGCGATCAGATTACTCGCTGAAAAGGGCGTGCAACATTGTATTTACAGATATGAGTGTTATCGATTGGGAAATATGGTATTTACGTTTAAGTGGGTTTCCTCTAATCTCTTGAATTTATAGGAATAATAATCGTGAGTAGCGTAAGACCGCCGGATCCAGCACACGTTCGCAAAGAGCGAGGGGCTTTCTTCACGCCCGACGCAATATGTCGCTTTATTGTGGACTGGGCCATTCGCTCCAAAGACGACTCTGTATTAGAACCTTCGTGCGGTGAAGCCGGCTTCATGCTAGCCGCCGGGAAACGTTTAAAGCTACTGGACAATTCAAAGGCACCATCCACGCGAAACAACGTTCGCGGGATTGAGATTCACCAGCCATCCGCTGATACTGCACAACAACTGCTGAACAATGCGGGCTTAAATTGCGATATTCGCGTCGCAAGTTTTTTTGATATTCATCCTGAGGCGACATTTGATGCTGTACTAGGCAACCCACCTTACGTTCGCTATCAACAGTTCTCTGGCTCTGCACGATCCAAGGGGCTCGAAGTCGCTCTTGCTCAGGGCGTGCGTCTGAATTTACTCGCCAATGCGTGGGCTCCGTTTGTAGTACACGCCTCACAGTTCCTAAAGCCTGATGGTCGTTTAGGGCTTGTGTTACCAGCAGAACTTCTAAGCGTCAAGTATGCGGCGGAAGTACGTCAGTTTTTATTAAGGCGATTTAGTTCCGTAAAGTTGGTGATGTTTCACGAACTTGTCTTCCCTGAGGTCCTGGAAGAAGTAGTGTTATTACTAGCGGAGGGAATGGGTCCATCTAGCGGCTTTCAGGTTTACCATGCTCGCGATTTAACAGACCTTAAAGCCTTTAACCAACGTTCGTGGACGCACTTTACCCCTCAGAAAGCCGATAAATGGACGTCGGCACTAATCACTACCCAGGCTCTTGATGCATATCAGCGATTCTATTCGGACACTCAAATTGAAACGCTCCTTACGTGGGGCGAATCGTATCTCGGCGCTGTAACTGGTAACAATAAATATTTCACGTTAACTGCGCGGAATGCCGATGAGTTAGGTCTAAGAAAAGAAGACTTGCTGCCGATTTCGCCACCCGGGTCGCGACATCTGCGTGGACTAACATTTACAAAAAGGGCTTGGAGTGATCTTACACATGACGATGCTCGTTCACTGCTTTTATACCCACAGAATGATGATCTCTCAGAAGCAGCCCAAAGCTACCTGAACAGCGGGATTTCGCTAGGGGTTAATAAAGCTTACAAGTGTCAGGTCCGCAAGCCTTGGTGGCGGGTACCATTAGTGCCAGTACCTGACCTGTTTCTAACGTACATGGACCACTTCTGTCCACGCTTAATTACAAACGAGGCCAAGGTCCATCATTTAAACTCGCTTTATGGAGTTCGATTGAACTATGATCGAAGAGGTCTCGGGCGAGAGCTATTACCACTAAGTTCTTTGAACACTCTTACGCTCTTGGGCTCGGAGATACTTGGGCGGTCATATGGTGGTGGTATTTTGAAGCTTGAGCCAAAGGAAGCTGACCAGCTACCGCTACCCTCGCTTGAATTAATTCACAATGCTGCGAATGAGCTTCGTGTGTTGCGGCCACAACTTGCGATTGCTTTGCGACAAGGTGACCTAAGGCGAATTATCAACGCCGTAGACGCCGTTTTGCTAAGAAGACATCTTGGCTTGAATTCAGCGGACCTGACGGCACTTCGCGAAGCGCGAGAACTGCTCTTTGTACGCCGTACGGGTAGAGGCAAGAGAACTCGTGTCAAGAATTGATGACCTTACCCATGCGGGCCTACACAAGCTTGGCCCAAAACCATCTGATAACGCAGACCAACGCGAGAAGGGGAAGTATTCTGAGCGCGTCTCGCACGCGATAGCAGCAGCCTTCGCGGAAGAACTTCGGAAACGCGGTATGAAAGAAGCGTTGCCGGCATTACCGGGTGAGGTTGGCGCATCAGGAGCCGAACGTCGCATGGCGGGAGGAATAGGCGCCAAAAAAGTCGATGTCACTTGGTCAACTGAGCAATCGGGTCTGTTGCTAGGAATATCGGTTAAATCGATCAACTTTCGAGATAGCCGGACAAGAAACTTTCAAAAGAATTTAATCAATCGACGCGGCGACATGTTGATTGAAGGCGTCACGCTTCATCGACGTTTTCCGTATGCGGTTTTAGCTGGCTTTTTCTTTCTCGACAAGGAAGCTGCCAACGACGCAACAGAGAAAAGGCGTTCCACCTTTGAAAATGCACATAATCGCCTGAAATTGTTTACAGGCAGGATGGACCCTGCCGGTCGAGATGAACAATTCGAGCGAATGTACATCCTACTTCTTGATGCAAACCCATTTTCATCCTCACTATTGGCTCATCGCGTTGGCGAGCCCTCTGCAGTTATCACTCTGAAAGAAATTTTTGACGAGTTAGTTGCACTCGTAGCTGAGCGCAACCCCGATTTCTATGAGTGTGTGAATGGCGAGATCAAACGAGCGAGCAGATGAGCCTATTAGGCATAAATCCTTATTGACTGAACATGTTATTAATCTTTGTGGATGTGTACTGATAAATGCGCGTTCTCAATAGCTCGGAAGCGATTAAAAACGCGGGAGTTTAGATTTGAATGGTGCACCCGGCATGATTCGAACATGCGACCCCCTGATTCGTAGTCAGGTACTCTATCCAACTGAGCTACGGGTGCGAAGGGGTTATAGTAAATGCTAGGGGCAAATATGTAAAATGCGCCCGCTTAGCGCGCGAAGTAGCCCGGTTTGGTGCGCGCCGTCAGGTCTGAATTCGCGACTTCCACCTTTATTTCATGCCACTTGCCGCGCGGGCGATCGCCTTTTGCCTGGTAGGCGACTGTGTAGAGCGTTCGCAAATTGGCGGCGACTTCGCGGTAGAGTTGCGCCATGTACTCGAGCCTGTTGATCTCGTTCAAGCGCCCGCCTGTGCGATCGGCAAGCGATTGCAAACGCGCGCGCGCCGCGGCGTAGATTCCGACGATGTTTGGTGTCTGCAAGGGCAGACGTTTCGGATCACCCGAAGGCAGGGCCAACGGATAAATCGTGACGCCAAGTCGATCGGCCGAGTTCAACACGTTGTTCAGATCAGAGCTTACATGCGGCTGGATCGTGGCCAGCGCTTCCTCGTTAGTTTCGGCTTTGGATAATGTGGCACGATCCGTATTGCGAAGCTGCGTGTCGAGACCATCCGTCAACACGACAATCGCTTTGCGCCGGTGCCCTTCCTTTTCCAACTCTCTCAACGCGTATTTCAGTGCTTCGTAAAAGTGCGTCTCGCCTGCGCCGCTCGCAATCTCGATCGCATAAGCTGTCTTCGCACGATCGGTAGAAAATCCGCTTAAGGGTTTGACGTCCTTGTTGAATTGAAGGACGGCAACGCGATCCTCAGGTCCGAGCGCGTCGAGGAATCGCTGGCTTGCGAGTTTCAACTGTTGACGAAAGTTGACTGTGGATCCCGACATGTCGAGCATCAATACCAGACTGAAAGGCGCATTAACCGGCTCGAAGAGTTGGATCGACTGCTTCACCCCATCTTCATAAACAGCAAAGTCGTTTCTCGTAAGTGAGGTGATGGGACGGCCCAGTTTATCGACCACGCCGATATTCAATTGCACCAGGGAGGTTTCAGTTCGGATGACGTCGTCTGTTTCCTGGGCACGGATCGGTGTAACTGCGACGACCGCCAGGAGTGCAAAAAACAGGATTCTGTAGACGGATTTCTGATATTCCATGGTAAATCGGCCTGCAAGTATGCCCGCCGACGGATACTTTTTCAAACGCGCTGATTTCGGACGCTGGGGCCATGGATTCGGTTGCTTAAGAGAGATCACCTATAATGCCGGGACCTTGTCGTTCCTCACGAGTTACCGTCCAAATTTCTGTTCTGAGTGTGGGGAGAGGATCGTGCGCCTGCGCTGGCGCGCGTGGACCACTCGCCGCTTCTGTGACAAGTGTTTCCCGAGCTTCGGTAAAACGATGCTGCTGCAACGAACGTGTATTGCCGCCGGAGTTCTGTTACTCGGAATGCTGATCGGACGCGGCTGGCGAAGCGAGCGGCCACCACTCGTGATTCAACGCACCGCGAATATTTCGCCGCCAGGTGAAGTGACCGCTCAGCCATCAATCACCGTAGAACAAACCTATCAATGCGGGGCGCGAACGAAGAAAGGAACGCCGTGCTCGCGACGCGTTCATGGTCCAGTTCGTTGCTGGCAGCACAAGGGTCA
>DATNFX010000343.1:0-16565 GCA_035606195.1 Pyrinomonadaceae bacterium | reverse complement strand
CTGGTCGTCTGCGTGGGCTGACGCCCGCGAGCTGGTATGGTCGCATCGCCGCCGGCTCGCACTCGGCGCTGTTCTCATGATCATCAATCAAGCGATGGGACTCGTGTTACCCGCGTCGACCAAGTATTTGATCGACGTGGTAATCGGGCAAAGCCGCACAGACTTACTCTGGAAGATTGCCCTCGCAGCAGCCGGCGCAACACTCATTCAAGCGTTAACCAGCTTCAGCCTGTCGCAAGTCCTGGGCGTCGCCGCTCAACGCGCCATTACAGAGATGCGCAAGAAGGTCCAGGAGCATGTTTCTCGATTGCCCATCAACTACTTCGATTCAACTCAAACGGGTCAATTGATTTCCCGAATCATGAACGACGCTGAGGGTATTCGGAACCTGGTAGGTACGGGATTGGTCCAACTGGTTGGCAGCGTCATCACTGCCATCGTCGCCCTCGCAGTTTTGTTCTGGCTCAACTGGCATCTGACTTCAGTCACGATTCTCGTGCTCGGTGGATTTGGTGGCGCACTTGCCTATGCCTTCACGCGTTTGCGCCCGTTGTTCCGCGAGCGGGGTGCGATCACGGCAGCACTTACGGGCCGGCTCGCCGAATCGTTGGGAGGCATACGTATCGTCAAAGCGTACACGGCGGAGAAACGTGAGGCGCTGACTTTCGCGCGCGGAGCTCACAATCTTTTTCGTAACATTGCTAAGTCGATGACCGGTGTGTCTGCGGTGTCGGCGTTTTCGTCACTCGTGATAGGCGCGGTCGGTGTCGTCATCATCCTCGTCGGCGGTCATTCAGTTGTGACGCGACAGATGACCGTGGGCGACCTCTTCATGTACGTGATGTTTACGGGAATGATGGCGATGCCGCTGATTCAATTCGCGGCGATCGGGACACAGATTACCGAAGCCTTTGCGGGACTCGATCGCATTCGCGAAGTGATGAACATGAAGACCGAGGACGATGAGGATTTCGCGCGCGCGCCATTGCCTGAAGTGCTGGGTGAAGTGGAATTCGAGAACGTGTCGTTTGAGTACAACGCCGGAGTTCCCGTACTCAAGAATGTTTCTTTCACGGCGCCGGCGGGTTCGACCACTGCGCTGGTTGGTTCGAGCGGTTCCGGCAAGAGCACGCTCATCAGTCTTGCGATGAATTTCAATCAACCCTTGTCGGGCAAGATCAGAATTGACGGGAAAGATCTGCAGACTATTCGGCTGCGCGATTTTCGTTCTTACCTCGGCGTGGTGATGCAGGATAATTTCCTATTCGACGGAACGATTGCCGAAAACATTTCGTTTTCCAATCCGCACGCGACGATCGATGAAATCAAGCAGGTGAGTCGCATTGCTCATTGTGAAGAATTCATCGAGGGGTTTGAGAAGAAGTACGACACGGTTGTCGGTGAGCGTGGCGTGAAGTTGTCGGGTGGTCAGCGCCAACGTATCGCGATCGCGCGGGCGATTTTGGCCGATCCGAGATTGTTGATTTTGGATGAAGCCACGTCGAGTCTGGACAGTGAAAGTGAAGCGCTGATTCAGGATGGGTTGCGTTCATTGAGGCGAGGTCGAACAACTTTCGTCATCGCGCACCGGCTCTCGACGATTCGCAGCGCCGATCAGATTCTGGTGATTGAGGGCGGCGAGATCGTCGAGCGTGGCACACATGAAGATCTGTTGGCGGCTGATGGACGGTACAGGCAGCTTTACGATAAGCAGTACAAACTCGAACTCAATCAATTCGTAAATCCCGGCGAAGACTTCACACCCGATCCGCAACACGCCGCCGGCGCCCGCCCGACGCGGCTGTCGAATTTGTAGCCACAGATGACACGGATTGTTTTCGGATCTCTATCCGTACCCAATCAGCGTCATCTGTGGCTCAAATAGGTTTGATATAGGCTGACCACCATCAAGTAGCCGATGATCAAAAGCGAGATCGTGAGCAGCACTGTATTGCGCATGGGGTGCTGAATGAGAATTACGAGATTCACAACTCCCAGCACTAACACTAAAGAAAACGTCAGCTTTTTAAATCTGACCGTTCGGGTCGGATAAATGAAGTCGATCGGGACAAAGTGGAGACAACACACCACTCCGATTACGATGACGTTCCACAGCGGACTCAGGCCCAGCACGAAGATATAGAACACAACGAAGTTCCACATCGCCGGGAATCCTCTGAACCGGAAATCATCGGTAATCGCTTTGAGATTTGTGTAATGGAAAAGAGACACGAGCAGCATCGCCGCGCAGCAAACGAGACGAACTGACGAAGGCAGCAAATGGGATTCGTACAACAATAGCGTGGGTACGATCACGTCGTTGGTAAAGTCGATTACATAATCCAGCATCCTCCCATCGACATCAGGTAACACCTCTTTCACCCGAACAATTCGAGCCAGAGTTCCGTCGACAGTGTCGATCAGCACGGCTACGAAGAGCCATAAGAGTGCCGCTCGGTAATCGCCATTGACAACTGCGACCAGAGCAAGTAACCCCGCGATCACACCGGTCGCAGTGAAGATGTGCACTCCCCAGGCGAGCAGTTTTCGACCCATACTGTCGGACACGGCAACTCCAATCTAAAAAATTGAATGAGGGGCAGATCCAAATCCCGCAATATTCTCCTGAACATCAGGTAACCACAGATGGGTGCGGTTTGAATCCGTAATCAATCCGCGTCAGTCCGTGGCTAAGGCATGTTGATTGCACCTCGCAAACATTAGGGTAACGTGCGTCGCACCAACATTCAAAATTTTGGAAGCTCCAGGCGTATGAAGACACTCTTCTTCAGCATACTCTTACTTGCCACGCTCATCACGTACACAAGCAACGCTCAAACAAAACTGAAACCGTGGCAGGAATGGTCCAGAAAGGATGCGGAAACAATACTCAACGATTCTTCATGGGGGAAGACGCAGATAGACACTGACACTTCGGAGCTGATGTTTCGTCCGCAAGCTGCGCCCGATGCGAGGACCGGCGCGAGTAACGCCGATCCGCGTCGCGACGAGCGCGGTGGCGCGACTAATCAAGCGACCGACGTGAAGTATCGAATTCGTTTTCTCTCAGCCAAGCCGATCCGGCAAGCATTCGCACGGCTGATCGCAATGGACCAGATGGCTGAGGATCCAAATGTCAAAAAGTATATGGATGATTTTGTCGAGCGCAATTTTGATAAGTGGATCGCCGTCACCGTCGGTTTTGAGTCAACCGATCAAAGATTCTCAGGGAAGGCGCTGCAAGCGTTCGCGAGTGCTACGACCGGATCGTTGAAGAACAACACCTACCTCGAGCGCAAAGATGGCAAGCGTCTCTACTTACACATCTATCAGGCGCCCAGTGCGGACGGCCTGGGTGCAAAATTCATCTTCGAGCGTATCGTCGACGAACGGCCTTTTCTGAACAGCGAGAGCGGCGAAGTTAGATTCGTCTCTGAAATAGCCGGCGTGAATCTAAACATCCGTTTCAAAGTTGCGGAAATGATGTACGACGGCAAGCTCGAGTACTAAGGTTTACGCCGGAGACGCCACAACTGCTGGGTCGCGAGCAGGACGGAGAAGAGCGCGAGCGCACCGAAGACGATAAGTGTCCAGACGAAGAAGAAGGCTCCATGGGAGTTGGCGATCCTGCCGCCGGCCATTCCCGCTCCCGTCATGTGGATAACTGGGACGCCGAATGTGAGCAGCGACAAGATAAGAATAAGGATGTATCCCGATCGGCGTTCGGCGTACACCAATGTCGTAACCCACAGCCAGAAGACGAAGACGAAAATGGGAACAAGATTCGAAAACTTCCCCGGCGCAAATCCGCGCACGACGTCATCCGCGTGATGAAACGACAGGAAGATGAGTGAGAGCAGAGACGAGATGGTTAACAAAACGTTTTGTTTCATTTTGAGATCTCCTGGCTGAAAGCCTATTGCCTTTGAACTCCCAAGTCTCCACACACTGTAACCAGATTGTAAAAAGTTGTATCAGGGTAATCTGTGGATAGCTATTCGATGAAACGATAGCCGATGCGATGGACCGTGATGATGTGCTTTGGCGCTGACGGATCTTGTTCGATCTTCTGACGCAACCGCGCGATGTGGTTATCAACAGTGCGCGTGACTGGTGTGCTGTCATAGCCCCAAACTTCGTCGAGCAGTTGATCGCGAGTCACGATTTCGCCTCGATGCCGGATCAGGTAACGCAGGATCTCAAACTCGCGAGCTGAAAGGTCTAATGCCTGGCCGCGTTTGCGCGCCGCGTATCTCTTGAAATTCAACTCCACATCGCCAAACGAAAAATTTTCCAGTTCGACGACTTGTTTGGCAGCCCTGCGCAAGTGGGCCCTGATGCGCGCGAGCAGTTCCTTGATGCTGAACGGCTTCGTCACGTAGTCATCTGCGCCGACTTCGAGCCCGACCACCTTGTCGATTTCCTGACTCCGAGCGGTCAACATCAGAATCGGAGTTTCGATACCGCGCGTGCGTAAGGTGCGGCACACGTCGATTCCACTCATCAAAGGCAGCATCACGTCGAGCAGAATAAGGTCGACTTTCTCACTCGAAGCTTTCTGTAAACCTTCCTTGCCATCGCGCGCCACTGAGACCTCGTAGCCCTCATACTCACAACTATCCTTTAGCCCAAGAATCATGTTTGGCTCGTCTTCGATGATCAGTATTTTGGCCAACTTGTTTCTCCTAACTGGCTATGTCTTAAAGTATGAGTCGTGCTTGGATCGGGTCAGTACAGGGAGCGGTAGCGACCTGGTCAGATTATGGAAGTCAAAAATCGTAAACATATCGCATGCTGATCACTGACCAGGTCGCTACCGCTCCCTGTACTGACCCGATCCAAGATTGATTTCCGACAGCGGCAGGAGAATCGTGAACCGAGTCCCCTTGCCGACGTCGCTTTCGAGCGAGATGGTTCCGTGATGGGCTTCAATAATGTGCTTTACAAGAGATAAGCCGAGGCCGCTGCCCTTTACATCATGAACCAGTCCGTTGCCGACGCGATAAAACTTTTCGAAGACCTTCGCCTGTTCTGCACGCGGAATTCCGATGCCGCGATCTGCGATTTCGATAGAGAGATTCGAGCCGCGCTTTGCTGTTGCGATCGAGAGCTGCTTCACGTCGCGTGAATACTTAATGGCGTTATCCAGCAGATTCGAGATCGCCTGCGTCATTGCATCGCGATCAATGAGGACCGGCGGTAGTTCAGGTGGCATGTTTGTTTGAATATCAAAGCGGGAATTCGTGATCTGATACCGATAGCTGGACAGCACATTGTCAATCACTTCTGCCATATCGGTGTGGGCGAAGTTATAAGTCTTCCGACCAGCCTCGATTTTTGAGAAGTCGAGGATGTTATCGATCATCTTGTTTAGACGCAGACTTTCGTGACGGATGATCCCGTAGTACTCCGTCTTCTTCTCTTCGCTTTTTACCCGGCCAAGTTCTAGGATCTCGGAAAACAGACTGAGTAACGACAGCGGTGTCTTTAGTTCATGCGAGACATTCGCGACGAAGTTTGATTTCGCTTGCGCCAGACGCGCTTCGCGATCGGTGGCCCGGATGGCGAGGGCAATGCCGCAGAGTGCTACGACTAGTACGAGGGCAGTTGCTCCGGCACTGTGCAAAAAACTGTCGCGCGCGAGCGCATCGATATTTGTGTCCTTCAAGCCGACTGCCGCCTTCCAGCTCGAGAAAGGACGATCGAGGTTAGTTTCGAGAAGGTTTCCATTTTGAGGCGGCCCGTTTGAATAAAGTACGCGCTGGTTTTCGTCGCTGACCGTGACGGCCATTGTTGGCGAGTGTGAGGCGACGAGTGGCCGTATAACACCGGCGATTAAGTCATCGCCGACGAAGTTTTCTTTTAGTAAAACACCCGCAAAAGCGCTTTGCTCGCTCAACGGATAAAACAGGTATGTTCCCTGGCGCATGTCGCTGGTCGGCGAGGAATCATGCAGAAACAAATACTTGCGATTAGCGTCGAGAAAACTTTGGGCCGCACGCGATCTGTCGAATAGAGACTGAATGTGTGACTGCTTAGGAGTGAATCCTGCCTGAGCGGTTTTCTCAAACTTGTCGGAATAGAAATAGGCAACCCCTTTGGTGAAAGCGAAGATCTCGTCGACCTCAGGATGAGATCGCTTTACATCTGCAAAATGCTTTTCGAGCTTTTCGGTGTCGTCAGGTAACGGAAGAGTTTGGGCGGCAATCGCCTCCAACCGTTGTCTCATTCGGTCTTGTACAATGGTTATGCCCTGTCGGAGGTTATCCTTGAATGCGCCTTTGGTTTTGTTCTGGAGTTCCGTGAGCGATCGATACTGCAGGTAAGTCAACACGAGGAGGGGAAGTAACACTCCGCCTAATGCGAGAATCGTCAACTTTTTTCGCAGCGAGAGTTTTTTCGTTACATCTCGAAACATACTGGGCCGAGATTCTACCCAAAACCCGTCACTCGTTAGCACCCGAGTTGTAAAAAGTTGTCATGGCATCCACAGATTAGGCAGATTGAATAACAAATCTGTGTAATCTGTGGATAAACATTCCTGATGCTATAATCCCCCCGGAGGCACGACGATGTCTGAGCTCGTCGTCGGTAAAGCAGACTCGCGGAGTCAAATTCTCACGAGGACCTATGCGCCCGCGCTTCGTCGTGTGTGTGCGGCACTCGTTGTCGCCAGCGCATACTATATCGGCGCGCAGATCGGTTTTGGGTTGACCTTTCAGCCCCACCCCGTTTCGACACTCTGGCCACCCAACTCGATTCTCTTAGCAGCGTTACTGTTGTCGCCGGTGCGCTCGTGGTGGTTTCTCCTACTCGCAGCTTTTCCTGCGCACCTCCTGGCGCAATTGAACGCGAATATTCCTTTGACAATGATCCTCTCGTGGTTTGTGAGCAATTGCAGCGAAGCTCTGATTGGCGCTTCGATCCTGCGATACCTTACAAAGTCGGAAATGAGATTTGATAATACGTATCACGTCGGTATGTTCATCCTGGTCGCATTCCTCGCTCCGTTCCTGTCTTCATTTATCGATGCTGCTTTTGTAATGCTTAACCGGTTTGGTAATACCGCGTTTTGGGACTTATTCCGCATGCGTTTCTTTTCGAACGTGATGGCGTCTCTGACGTTGGTTCCACTGATTCTGACGTGGTGGCGTGGTGAATTTCCAAAGTTGGGAACGATTCCCTGGAAACGTTATTTGGAGAGCGCCTTACTCGTTACCGGAATAGTAGTCGTTGGCATAATCACGCAGGAGGCGGAACTGAACAAGACACCGGCTCTCCTTTATTTACCTCTGCCATTTTTACTGTGGGCGGCCATACGGTTTGGCCCAAAAGGATCCAGTGCAGTCCTTCTCTTTGTTACCGTCTTCGAGATTTGGGTAGCGATACATGGTCATGGCCCCTTTGCCAGCCAGTCTGCGGAATCGAACGCTCTCTCGGTACAACTCTTTCTGATCCTTGCTTCGATGCCGCTTCTGTTTCTGGCGGCGTTAATAAAAGAGCGCGAACAGGCCCAGGAAGCCGCAACTCAGAAAGAGGAACGGCTCGTACTCGCGCTGGACACTGCACAACAAGCATCACAGGCGCTGAGCGTGAGTCAGGAAAAACTTCATCAAAGCCACAGTCAGATAAGGGCCTTGCTGGGGAAGTTGATCGACGCCCAGGAATCCGAGCGCCGCCGCATTTCACGCCAGCTTCATGACGATCTAAATCAAAAAATCGCAAGTCTCTCGATGGGCATCAGCCAGCTCAAGAGAAAACTTCCCGTGCAGGAAACCGCGTTGGTTGTGGAACTCGATCAATTAAGGGAGAATGCCGCCACGCTCACCAACGATGTCCGCACGTTATCGCACCAGCTACATCCCGCAGTTCTCGAGCATCTGGGACTGGTGACAGCGCTCGAATCTTACATTAGCAACTTCAATCTGGAGGAGCATATCGAAGTTAAGCTTAACGCCGAGATTGGAGCTGAGCGAATACCATTTCAAGTATCGATTTGTCTTTATCGCGTTGCAGTTGAGGCACTGCGAAATGTGTCGCGACATTCTGGCGCGACTTCCGCTGCGATTTCGTTAACGAGATCTGACGACATGATAGAGCTTCAAGTGTCGGATTCGGGGAAAGGGTTCGACGTCGAAACCTTTAAGAACGGAGGCGGCCTGGGATTGATAAGCATTGAAGAGCGCCTGCGACTCTTACAAGGTAGCTGCGAGATTTATTCCGCGCCGGGACGGGGGACGAGGCTGGTGGTAACTGTTCCTTCGGGGGTCTAAAAATGAATCGTATTCGCTTAATACTCGCCGACGATCACGTGATGGTGGCCCAGGGATTACAGAGTCTGTTGTGCGACGAGTTTGATCTGCTCGGCACGGTGGGCAATGGTAGAGAGCTCGTCGAGTGGACTCTGAATTTGAAGCCGGACGCGATTCTGGTAGATATCTCGATGCCAATCCTCAATGGTTTCGATGCCGTGCGTGAACTCAGGAAACGAGGCAGTGAATCCAAAATCATCTTCTTAACGATGCACAACGATGCCGCGCTACTGGCCGAAGCCTTTCGTTGCGGCGCGTCAGGTTACATTCTAAAACAAGCGGCGGGTGAAGAGCTGGTGAATGCAGTGCGAGAGGTGGCCCAGGGAAACAATTACGTATCGCCGCTGATCACCACCTTGCCGCCCGAGTCTCCGACAAAGAATGCTCAGAAGACTATCACTCCGCGGCAACGTGAAGTGCTGAAACTGCTCAGCCAGGGTTTGACGATGAAGGAGATTGCGGCCGAACTGAAAATATCAACCAGAACGGCCGAATCGCATAAGTATGAAACGATGCAGACTCTTGGCGTCGAAACCACCGCAGAGCTAATCCGGTATTGCTTGAAACTCGGACTTATTTCTTAAGGTGTCACAGTCTGTGCATAGGCAGGCTCTGGCGCCTTTCGTTCTTCACCAAGGAAACGATAAGCGAAGCCGGCAATCGCGGCGCCGATGATCGGCGCTAACCAGAAGAGCCATAGCTGCTTGATGGCCCAGCCTCCGACAAAAATCGCCTGTCCTGTACTGCGAGCTGGATTCACCGAGGTGTTCGTAACTGGAATCGATACCAGATGGATCAACGTCAGGGCTAATCCAATCGCCAGACCCGCCATCGCCTGAGGCGCGCGTTTGTTAGTCGCGCCGAGAATCACGATCAGGAAAAAGAAAGTCATCACCAATTCCGTAACCAGTGCTGCTCCCATAGAGTAGCCGCCCGGAGAATAGACATCGTAACCATTCGCAGCGAAACCCGAACTCGTGGTGAATCCGGCTTTGCCACTCGCAATGAAGTAAAGAACTGCCGCCCCGCAGATTGCTCCGGCAACCTGAGCGACGATGTATGGCACCACGTCTTTGGCAAGAAAGCGATGGGCCGTGCAGAGACCGACAGTTACGGCTGGATTGAAGTGTCCTCCGGAAACGTGACCTACTGCATACGCCATCGTCACCACTGAAAGACCAAAAGCCAAAGAGACGCCAAGCAGACCGATACCCACCTGGGGAAACGCCGCGGCCAGCACCGCGCTTCCGCAGCCGCCAAGAACCAGCCAAAGCGTGCCTAAAAATTCCGCCGTCAGCTTTTGTGAGAGTGAATACTCATTCATTGTTTTGTTCCTTTCCCGATTTCATGGCCTGCGAAGCAGGCGGAAGCTCCCGATTCATAGCCTGCGAAGCAGGCGGAAGCGTAAAGCCTGGGGCGTAAGCCCCAGGATCAGAATCAAGTGAATTGCGAGCCCATGAAATGGGCGACAGTTTCGCACGATCGTCTGGGCGCCCGCGTTCGCAGGCTTGAAAATCTGTTGTCGGTGATCCTGGGGCTTGCGCCCCAGGCTTTATGCTTCCGCCTGCTTCGCAGGCTCAGAACAGATCCTATTGTTGATACGAATCACCTACCTCCACGAAAACTGGTGCTTCAGTAGATCGTCGCGAGTCGCGGCGTTTACCAATTCGCGTCGTGACTGCCTTGCGCTTGAGTACTACGGCCGTTAGATCGTCTCTTTGTTCGGTGCCGCCACAGAATTCCTCAACCGCAGAACGCAGTTTTGCGATCACTTCTTCAGCGCTACAGTCGCGCGACTGCCTGATCGCAGATTCCAACCGCTGCAATCCAAACTCTTCACCCTTCCGGTTTTCCCATTCATAAAAACCGTCGGTAACCAGCACGATCATGTCGTTCGGCGCCAGCCGTCTCACGAGCGCGTTTTCATAACTGACTCCAGCAATCATTCCGAGAGGAATGCCCTGCGCTTCCAGGTTTTCTATTTCCTGAGTCGCGTGCCGGTAGCAGAGAATTGGACCATGACCCGCTGACAGAACTTCGACTTCTGCTTTTTCCGGGTCGAGAAAAAGCAATGCGAACGTTACAAACCGGTTGGCCGATAGATCGTCAGCCAGCAGCCGATTAAGACGATCGAGCACCTGGTGGTGTTGGCTGTCCGCGACCAGGCTGGCCCGCGCATACGCACGGCACAAGGCACTCACGAGTGCTGGACCAATACCATGACCAGTTGCGTCGCCAAGACTGATCGCCAAACGACCATCGGGTAGTGATTGCCAGTCGAAGTAGTCGCCTCCGGTTTGATTGGCTGGCTTGTTCCATCCGGCGATGTCGAAGTCTTCGAGTTTTGGCGACTCAGCCGGTAGCAGATCTTGTTGGATAGATCTCGCGATATCGAGATCGTGGTTCACCTGGTCGAGTTGACTCTTCAACTCAGCTTCGCGGAGGGCTGCAACGACATGGGTGCGAATTCGGCCGGCAACGACGGCAGCGAGTATGCCACCCGTGAGTATCAGGCCGGCGTAGATGAAGTAAACAGTCGTTGGAAGTGCATCCGCTGACGCCTGGTAAAAAGTTGTCGTGTAAAAGGTCACGAACAGATAGCCGAGCGCTGACAAAACTCCGGTCAGCATTGTGAGAATGGGACTCAGCCTCAGAGTCGACAGGATGATGAGCAGGAAATAGATCAGAACCGCCGGAGCGACCAACACCTGAAAAGGGCTAAGCCATGGACCACCGAGCAACAGAAACAGCGCCACGGTTGGAATCTGACTCTCGAGAAAGACATTCAGCATCCATTTATCCGCCGCCATTTCTTTTTCATCTCGCAGCGCTTTCCTGATGGCGCGGAACATTAAGAATTCGTGAGCGATTACGACTGCGAGAAATGCAAGTTGAAGAGCAGCGATGAGACGATCCGGGATGGCAATGGCGCGAGCGATTACGAAGGTCCCGAGGGCCGCGAGGAAGCAGAGCATACCGGCAGTTCGATACGATTCACTTTGCAGTGTGGCACGTTGAAAAGCTCGAGATCTAAGCGCCTTTTTACTCATCGCTAGGGACAGGGATTTCGTGATTTTGAAACTTAAAAAAGAGCGGGCCAGGACGGTACTGGCAAAACTAACAGTGTCGAAAAGGGGCCAAAATTCGCGAATGATCAAACTACCGCCCACGGCAGGTAGCGGATTGTTCAAATCCATCTATGTGAGGAAGGACGCTGTGAGTTGGAATCCCGCCAACGGAAGTTGGCGGATCGTTCAAGTCCTTTCTAAACCCATCCCCAAAAGTACGTTCTAATCCCGCCCCACGGCAGTGGGCGGATAGTTCAAGTTCTTTCTATTTATCTTGCTCAATGAATAGGTCGGACTTGAACGATCCGCCCACTGCCGTGGGGCGGGATTGAGAACGCGTTGGGGGCGCGGGTTGTAGAAAGGACTTGAACAATCCGCCCACTGCCGTGGGCGGGATTCTAAAAGAGTCGAGCGCTTAGGCATTTCGCCGCAGTGCGCCCGTATTTTTACGGAGGGGTTTATGTCTTTTTTCGCACGTTCCGACACAAATCTTTGAATTTTCTGGAGTTCAGAGTAGAGTCAACGCTAATTCTCGAATGGTTCCCTAAGGGTTTGGCCATGGTCCCGGCTTCCTCTCCCCTAGTTGTCGCTATCATTGTGCTCATCTCGATGTGTGCCTACGCGCAATCGACCTCCTCAATCGAGGGCTTAATCACGGATCAGCACGGCGCTTTAATCAGTAGAGCGGAGATTACTGCGAGCGATCCTTTGATCGGACTAACACGCCGGGCCGTGACCGATGACTCCGGGCGTTATCAGATCGCAGCCTTACCAGTCGGTGAGTACCGGCTCGAGGTTCGCGCGCAAGGATTTCAGACGCGGATACTGGAACGAGTTCGAATTGAGGTTGCGAGAAGAGTCACGCAGGACTTCGAGCTTCAAGTTGGCGATGTGTCACAGGAGGTAAGTGTTACCACGAGCAGCGCTGACCTGATCGAGCGCGCGACGATCTCAGTCGGGAATGTGATCGATCGCGAACGAGTGCAAACGCTCCCGCTCAACGGCCGCTACTTTCTCGATCTTGGCTTGCTTGCGCCCGGTTCGGTTACACCACCTCAAGGCGCATTCTCATCCGCGCCAATCAGAGGACTGGGCTCATTCTCAATCACCACCGCAGGCAACAGAGAAGAGACAATCAATTACGTCATCAACGGAATAACGCTCAACAATCTGACTAACAGCTCCATCACTTTTCAGCCTTCAATCGGCGCGGTGCAGGAATTCAAAGTAGATAACTCCACGCTCAGCGCCGAATACGGCCAGAGCTCCGGCGCTGTCGTCAACATAGCGACGAGATCCGGAGCCAATGAATTTCACGGTGAGGTATTTGAGTTCTTTCGCAACGATGCCCTCGACGCCCGCAACTTTTTTACCTTCAACGCGAATAAGCCACCACCATTCAAACGCAACCAGTTTGGCGGGCAGTTTGGCGGCCCAATCGCTAAGGACAAGGTGTTCTTCTTCACTTCGTACGAGGGTTTACGCCAGCGTCAACAACTGAATATCAACAGTCTCGCACTGAGCGATGCACAACGCGCAGCCGCAAGTGATCCCGTAATCGTGAAACTGCTCCCGTTGATCCCGCGCGCGAATTTTATTGATTCATCGGGAACGTCACGCTTTGTCGGCACAGCAACGGCGTTAGTGGATACCGATCAATGGAGCATCGACGGAAGCTACAACCAGGACAAAAACGATCGCTGGCACGGTTATTACTCGGTCTATCGCACTGCGCTCGTCGAGCCAACTCGCAACGGCAACACGATTCCCGGCTTCGGAAACACCACGGATCAGCTACGCCAGGTCTTCACTTTCAACGAGACACACATCTTTGGGCCAACGCTCGTTAATGAGCTTCGCCTGGGCTTCAATCGTTTCAGCTCAGCGACCATTCCAAACGCACAACTGAATCCTGCGGACTTCGGTATTAAACACGGCATCGCCTTACCCATCGGCTTGCCGCAGATTAGCGTGGCCGGGGGACTAAACTTCGGCGGACCATCGATCAATCCTTCAGGACGTGGCGACACCACCTTCATCGCCGGCGACTCGTTCAGTTACCAGAACGGAAAACATTCGTTGAAAGCGGGCGGCGAGTTTCGCCAGTTTCTCAATAACAATTTCAGACAGGGAACTGGTAGTTTCAATTTTCCAACTATCGCCGCCTTCGTCGCGGGCACGGCGAACTCGTTCAGCGTAACGCTTGGAAGCCAGTCGAGCAGCATCGACGAAGGTGCGCTCGGCTTTTTCGTCCAGGACAACTACAAGGTGCGATCGAATCTCACGCTGGAACTCGGTCTGCGTTACGACTGGAACATTACTCCGACTGAACGTTACGACCGCTTTATTGTTTTCGACTCTTCGACTGCCTCACTGATTCGTGTGGGCAGAGATCTCGATGAGGTCTATCAGCAGAACAATAAGAACGTGCAGCCGCGTGTTGGTTTCGCGTGGGATCCGTTCGGTACCGGAAAAACGTCAGTGCGCGCAGCTTATGCGCTCCTGACTGATCAACCGATGACCAGCATCGTAATCGGAACGACGACCAATCCACCGTTGGCGATGCCGCTAACCTTTAGTGGCGCGATCAGGCTCGACAACGCAATCCAACTGGCGAGACCTGCCGGGCTCGCCCCGCAATCGATCGCGCACGACTTCGATAATGCTTATCTGCAGTCGTGGAATCTCAACGTGCAACGCGAGTTGATCGGCGACCTTACGTTATCCGCCGGTTATTTCGGTTCCAAAAGCACACATCTGATTTCCCGTCGCAACCTCAACCAACAGATTAATGGCGTGCGCCCGTTTACGAAGTTATCACCTTCGAGCCCGATACTACCCGGTGCGAGTCTCGGCAATATCACGCAGGTGGAGAGCGGCGGCAATTCGAGTTACAACGCGCTGTGGGTTACGGCATCGACGCGCGAGACGCGTGGTCTGCAATGGAACGTCTCATATACCTGGTCGAAATCCATCGATTACAACTCATTCAGTACGGGCGGAATCGTGGGACAGGATAGTTATAACCTGCGAGGCGACCGGGGGCTTTCAGATTTTGACGCACGGCAGCGTTTTGTCTGCAACGGAATATACGACCTGCCATTCAGCGCCAATGCGTTTGTTGAAGGTTGGCAGCTGGCCGCGATCGTTCAGATCCAGAGCGGCAGTCCTGTGAACATCGTTACCAGCAACAGCACCGTGAATGGCGTCGCGAATACACTCCGACCAGACGTCACTGGCCCAATCGCGACAATCAGCAGCGTCGACAAGTGGTTTGATACGTCAGTGTTCACTGCAGTGCCTCGTTTTGGTAATCTCGGACGTAATGTAGTCATCGGTCCTGGTTTTAATAATACTGATTTTTCCGTAATCAAAAATACTCGATTGGGAGAAGACCTGCGCGTGCAGTTTCGGGCCGAGTTCTTCGACCTCTTCAATCAGGCGAACTTTGGCCCACCAGGAACCGTGGTCGGCACTCCGGCATTCGGCCAAATCACGAGTACACGATTTCCAACCGGTGAATCAGGATCGTCGCGGCAGATTCAGTTTGCAGTGAAGTTGGTTTTCTAATCGAGCAAAGGTTCATTGGGATGAAGCCTCACGAATACCTGGTCAGAGGTAGATTGTCGCTCGCGGCAATGCTGGTGGTCTGCGTATCCTGCGTGTTGGTTTCTGCGCAAACAACTACGCCTAAACGCGTGGTCGTGCTTTATTGGGATAACAAGGAGTTCCCCGGCAACGCCAGGTTCGAAGAGAGTTTCAAAACACGTTTACAGCTCAGCCAGCGGCAGGACGTCGAGTACTTCCCGGAATATTTCGAGTACAGCCGATTTTCAGAAGAAAAGCAGATCATATCTTTTCGCGACTACTTACACGCGAAGTATACCGGTCGCACGGTTGATGTCGTTGTCGCTTCCGCTGACGCTCCGCTCGAATTTCTCCAGGCCCATCGCAGTGAACTTTTTCCAAATACTCCGATAGTCTTTGTCGCAAACAATCCACCGAAGCCAGAGGCGCTCGCGCCGTGGCCTGGCGCGACCGGAATTCGTTATCGCAATGCCTACCACGAGACTCTGGATCTGGCGCTGCGGCTACACCCGCATACAGAGCACGTTTTTGTCGTCAGTGGAACGCCGCAGCATGACCGCAGGTTTGAGAGAGCAGTACAGGCTGAACTCTTCGACGTCGAGAACCTCGATATCCAGTATCTGACCGACCTTCCTTTGCCCGAACTGATTACTAAAACCAAAAGTTTGCCGCCGAACTCTGTAGTCCTGTACGTGTGGCAGCAGACACCGAACGAGCAGGGAAAACTGCTCGAGAGCTACGAAGTCGTCGCGCGTATCGCACCCGAATCGTCGGCTCCGATTTACGGATTCGGGACGGTCGTGCTCGGGTCGGGAATTGTCGGCGGTTACCTCCAGGGACCTGAAATGAACGGAGCAGAGGTCGGGGAAATCGTCGAACGGATTTTAGATGGTACTCAGGTCCAGGAGATACCCGTCGAACGTGCACATAGAGTGCCGATGTTTGACTGGCGTGAGTTACGACGCTGGGGGATCGCGGAGATCAATCTTCCACCCGACAGTGTCGTACGCTTCAAGGAGTTCACGTTCTGGGAACTTTACCGGTGGCGCATAGCCGGAGTGTTTACGCTCCTCGTGGTGCAAAGCATTTTTATTGGAGTGCTCCTCATTGAACAGCGTCGACGGCGCCGCGCCACACAAGCGCTCGATCGTCTCAACGCCGAGCTCGAAGAACGAATTGCTGCGCGCACAGCTGCTCTCAACTCGAAGAGCCGCGAGCTCGAGGCGTTCACGTATACAGTGGCCCACGATCTCAAAGCACCGCTACGTGGCATCGACGGTTATAGTCGTTTGCTGCTGGCTCAGCATGCTGCAAGTCTCGACGACGAAGGCCGGTCCTTTCTCGCGACCATTCACGGTTCGGCCGAAGAGATGAGCCAGTTGATCGATGATCTGCTGGAGTATTCACGTCTCGAGCGGCGGGAATTTCAGCGGGGCCGGATTGAATTGGGACCTTTGATTAGGTCGGTAGTTGACCAAAAGAAACGTGAATCGAGCGAGACGTCGATTGACTTTGTCGTTAATGTCAATGGCGGCAGCGTGACGGCCGATCGGAATGGGCTCACGCAGTCGCTGCGCAACTATCTGGACAATGCGGT
>DATNFX010000342.1:0-8860 GCA_035606195.1 Pyrinomonadaceae bacterium | reverse complement strand
GCGAACCATTTACAAACCGATCTGGCGACGGCGAGCATGAACGTCGCTTATCTGGTCGCCCGCCGCGAGATGGCGCGTCGTTACGGTTCGTTCAGTGGTGGACCACGCATTGCGTTTTACGGTCTGGGCCGGCTCGGAACGGGTGGTGTCGATTACGGATCTGATCTCGACATCCTGATTACTTACGACTCGCTTGTTCCCTCGCCAATAAAAACGCTGACGCAGGACGAGACCTATTCGCGTCTGGTCGAACTGATGAATGCCACTCTCTCGAGTATTACGCGGGAAGGCTATCTCTATCGCGTCGACATGCGTCTGCGGCCGCACGGCATGAACGGACCGCTGGTAACGAGCTCGGAAGGTTTTCTTGATTATTTGAAAGAGGAGAGTGCGCCGTGGGAGTGGCTGGCGTACGTCAAGTTGCGTTGTGTCGGCGGCGACCACGAGCTGGGCAGGATGATCGAAACGCATGCACGTCACCGCATTCACGCCAACGCCTCACGAGTGGATCCGAAAGAGTTGGAAGCCGTGACGCGTCACGTCAGAGATCGACTCGAGAAAGAGAAAGGAACTCGTGGCCGAAAACCCGGCACCGACATCAAGTATGGTCCGGGTGGAATGCTGGATGTCTACTTTGCGACGCGATATTTACAACTGCGCGATGAAGTGATGGACGAAGGCGATGATCGTTCGACGTCTTTTACGTTGGAACGTTTGCGTGAGGAAGGCTCGCTTAGTGAAGAAGACTTTTCAGCTTTGAGTAGTGGTTATAGTTTGTTGCGCTCGATAGACCACAACTTGAGATTGATTGTGGGACGTTCGACGCGCTTGCCGGATCCGAATCACCCAACGGCGCGAGATGTCGCGACCCGCGCCGGCTTTGAGTCAGCCAGTGATTTACAGCAGACGCTGACGGATCAAATGAAAGCTATACGCGCCGCTTATCTCCGAATCTTATCCACAGATTACGCAGAAAAATCTTTATAATCTGTGGGTACTTCCTCGTACCAACAGCGCGTGCACCAGCGATGTGACGCCTGCCGTTCCTCGAGTGAGTAGTCCGCGGAGAGCGGCAATCGCTTGACGACCTCGCGTTCCTCGTCACTCAAGTCGGACCATCGTTTCAGCCCGCGTTTCTCGCATCGCGGGCAACTATCGTGTGACTTCATGTTAAATAATTCTTACCCATTGAACTTAGTTATTTACTACCAAACTGTCCTCGTGTAACTTAGCAATAGCGTCGCGGGAAACCAAATCGATTCCGGCACGCATCAATGTCCTGGAGAAACGGAAAACACGACTAAATGTTTCGAATCAAGGCTTCTTACGCGGACCAACTGGAACTACGAACCACCCTCGAAAAGGCACGGGAGTTTTTTGGTGAGATCCGTAATTTTACGGACCTGATGCCCGGCATCGAAGGGATTCGCAAGGAAGCCGGCGGCATTATGCGTTGGATGGTTCGCGCTGATGTGCCGATTATCGGTGCGGTCCACGCGGCTTTCACGGTGGAGAAAACCGAAGATTCTCCGGATCGTCTCGAGTGGTCACCGGCCCGTTCTGAAATGAAGAACTACCTGCGTTACGCGGCGGCTTTTGAAGAACGCGGTCAAAAAGTTCTAATCCGTTTCGTCCAGCACGTCGAGCTACGCCGCAAACACGCCATGGATCTTCATCGATTGGCGATTCTTGTCGGCGAGGGCCGCATCAGCGCCGAAATGAATAAACGCGTCCGAGAAATGATCAAAACATTCCTCGAACGCGCCCGCGTAAAACTCGAAGAAGAAACATCCACCGATTACACAGATTCAGTTGCTGAATCGGCGTAATCTGTGGATTAGCCCTCTTTCTTTCTCCCGTAACTAATCAGATTCGCAAAGAACCTGTAACCTCCCGGCAGTCCCGCACGCAATTGTCGATACCAAACGTAACTGGTGTAGATGTAGTTTCCCTTGCCGTAAGGCGCCACCAGTAATCCGCCTTTTAACGGCGGCTCGCCTTTGTCGTTTGTCGAGAGTACCGCTGTGTAGTGCTGGTCCCATTCGCGCGGAAAGTAGAGCCCGCGTTCCTGAACCCAATTCTCGAAATCCTTCTGCGTGATCTTGTTTGGGAACGTGAGCAACGGATGCTTCGGGACAAGAAACGTTACCGGCGCATCTTCTTCCGTCACACGTGAGTCGTCGATGGTGATTGGATACGGCGCAAGCTGCGGACGGCCAGCTTGTTCATTAGGATTCCACTCATTCGTTCGATGATAAAAGACGAGCAGCGTGCCACCGTCTTCGACAAACTTCAGCAGACGATTGTTGACCGGGATCAGATCCGGGTGCGCCTGGTAACCACGATTGTCGATGATGATCGTGTTGAGCGACGACAAGTCCGACTTCGCGATGTCATCCACTGTCAGTTGTTTCGCATCGACTCCCAACGCCGCGAGTGCGCGTTCCAGCGTTCGATCGTAACTCGGCAGATAGCCGACTTTTCTTCCACTCACGACGATCGCGTCAGCATAAACGAGCGGCACGTTTCGTTTCGCAATCGGCTCTTTCGGAACCGGCAGATCTACTGTGACTGCGAGCGTCGATCCCTGAATCTGTCCGTTCAAGGACAGCGGTCGCACGACGAAGTTAGTGGTATCAGTTTGGTCTGGTCGCAGAGTTAATTCTTTACCGGTTTCCAACGTTTGCCCGCTCACTCGCAGGAGTCCGCGAAACTCGGAATTGAGATGGTTCTTCAACGTGATTCTGAATTCGAGTGGCTTTTGCGAAGTAGCCGGCGTGGTGACGTAGGGCGACGGTTCGACACTCACAATCTCAACCGCCGGCGCCACTTCTCTGCGCACTTCATTCTCGATTTTGAATGACACGCCTTCGATCGTGAGATCAGCTTCGACGTCCAGTGGCTCGCCGAAGAGTTTCCCGTCATAGAGATGCTCAGACGACGGGACAGTCAGACTCAGGTTCTTTGGTGTCGGCACTTTGACTTCAGCGGCAGTATCAGTCCCCGGCAACATCTTGTCTGCTGCATTGAGTTTTGTGTCCACTCCGAGCCCGCGAAAGTGGAGCTGCTTGACTTGAATTTCGGCGATGCCGGCGTTGCTCAGGACCACGGCGAGTTGCGCTTCTTCACCGGGTACGAGCACTGCGTTGTCCGAACCGACTGTTATCGACGCGCCGGAGGCGACAGCGAGTGCCTTATCTAAACGCGACTCCATCAGTTTGAATCGCTGCGCGTCGAGATCTAAAACTTCTTTCGGTGCTGTGAACACGCCGCGACGCCTTGCACTCAGGAGCGACACGAGCAGTTCGAGTCGACGATCGGCGAACTCCGTCAACGGTTTGTTTTCGACCGTGGGCGGAGCGAGCTTTGAAGCGACTGCATCGGGCAAAGTTAATCCATCGACCGGTGTCTTTGCGTTTGCCGGAAGCGCAGGCGTGTTGGGAGCCGATTTGACGAGCGTGTAACGAATCTGACGCGCGCCGCCGGCTGGAACAGTCTTGGGCCACGGTCCCTGAGTCGCGTGTTTGTGGAGACCAGACAGTGCCTGTTGAGCGTAAGTTGTTCCGCGGACCGGATCGGTTTCGTTTGGATCGAGTGTGACGACTTGCGCGCCCGCGCCTGCCTCGCCACGTGAGCGGACAAACAATCGTTGCACCTGCCATGTTCCGGCTTGAGAAAGTTGTTCGGGAAATTGTTTTGGATCGGCGGCCGCGTCGAATGCCAGGAGGATTGTTCGTCCGGTGGCCTGATGATGTCCGTGACCGCTCGTGGTGTCGTGATTCGTGATGATCACATCCGGACGAAGCAGACGAATCTGGAGCACCATGCGCCGCAGAAGTTCTTTCTCTCCCCACGCGCGAAAAGTTTCTTCAGCAGACTTCGAAAACCCAAAATCGCGAAAGCCGAGGAAGTGCGGTTCCGAACCCTGCACTTCAGCCGCAGCCATTGTTTCGCGCGCGCGAATGACGCCGAGGTCCTCGTATAGTTCGGGGCCAACCGCGTTCTGGCCGCCCTCGCCGAAAGTTGAGAACAGCGAGACGGTGTGAATGCCGTATTTGCGACGCAGGATCGTGAGCGTGCTGCCGTCTTCGTCGTCAGGATGTGCAGCCACACACATCACCGTCCACGGGCTGGTGAGATCGAGCAGCGCCTGTTGGAGTTCTGCTTTGTCAGGCTCCGAATGCACCGCCGGAACAAACAGCAGCGCTCCAATAAGAACAACTAACCACAGATTACGCAGATTACGCAGGTTCATTCCCATTTATCCTCGGAGACGTTCCAAACGCCCCGCAACCATCATGCTTATCGAAATGATTACAATCAACACCACGCCATATGCCGCGGCGGTGCCGAGATTGAAGTCCCTTAACTCAGATGCAATCGCAATTGAAATGGGTCGATTCGCGGGCACAAACACCAGCACCGAAGCAACATATTCTCCCAACGCGATCACAAATGCCAGCAGGGTCCCCGCCACCGCGCCCGGCCACACGAGGGGCAATGTCACACGCGTGAATCTCTGCCACGCGCGTGCGCCGAGGGAACCCGCGGCTTCCTCGAGTGTCGGATCCACCTGCTCCATGCTGGCCTGGAGTGCGCGTACGACGAGGGGCATGAAGCGCAGAAAATAGATGAACGGCAGGATCCAGAACGTTCCCACCAGCACGAAGGAACCCAGCAACAAGCTCGGTTTGCCGTAAGCTTCAGCCACCGAGACGGCGACGACGGTTCCCGGCAATGCCCACGGAACGAGGATCAGGAGCGACAGGAGTCTGCGCCATCCCTCACCAACAAGCTTCCCGGTTTCCCTTCGCCGTCGTAACACGATGACGATGCAGAAACTCCATAACAATGCCGCTGCCGCCGCGATTGCCGACATCGTCAGGCTGTTGAAAAACACTTCAGCCGCGTACGTGTCGCTGAAGATACGTTGATAGTTTGCCACCGTGTAGGCTGATGGCAACGTCTGCGTGGTCCATGAACCTTCCTGCGCGAAACTTACCAGAAACAACGTCACCACCGGCAACACGAGAATCACTGCAAACGCGACCGCAGCAATGGTTGCCAGCACGCGTGCGGCGCCGCTGGAGATACTGACACGACGGCGTGTTGTACCTTTCATCGCGGCCGCCGCAAAACGGCGCGTGCCTTCGTAACGTTGAAAGACGATGAGGGCGCCGAGTGAGATGATCGCGAGAATAACCGTCTCCGTGATCGCCATGACAAAGTCTCCACGCTGTCTCGCCGTGAAGATCTCGAGCGTCAACACGCGCACGTCTCCGCCAAACAATAACGGTGCGCTGAACGATGCCATCGAAGTCATAAACGTCAGGAGGGCGGCGGCGACGAGAGACGGCGTCAGTTGTGGCAGAACGACGCGTCCGAGAACGGTGATCCGCGATGCTCCGAGAACTCGTGCCGCCTCGGCGAGGCTCGCGTCGATGCGGCGCAAGCCGGCGCCTGTCAGCACGTAGAAGAACGGATACATCGTGTAAGTGTGAAATAACAAAAGCGCCACCCAGCCGCGCAATCGCCACGGCGGATTTGCGAGTCCGAAGAGATTCTGAATGCCGTGGGCCAGGATGCCGGTCTCGCCGCAGAGAAAAATGAAAGCTACCGTGCCGACGAGTGGTGGCAGGACCAGCGGCAAGGCGGCGAGCGCGGCGAAAAGACGGCGAGCAGGGAAGTCGAAGCGCTCAAAGAGGAAGGCGAGTGGGACGCTGACAAGCGCGCACAACACGACAGTACCTACTGATAGTCCGAGACTACTGACAATCGCTTCGATAACGATTCGTTGCCCGAGTATTTCGCGATAGTTTGCGAGCGTCCAGCTTCCGCCACGCTGAAATGAGCTGAGGACGACGGAGAGGTTTGGGTAAATCACTCCATACAACAGCACCATGGCCGTGACCAGAAGCAGGGCCACAGATCTCCACGGAAGAAGACGGATTTTGGTCGTCACTTTAGAATGGTCAGGTGATCCGGGGAGAGGATCACGTTGCATGGCTGATTTACCTGGAGGCCGTCAGTGCGTAACACGAGCGCTTCGAGCAATAGTCCGTTTGCGTCCACGCGCACCGTCGAGGTAGCGCCGGCGAAAACGATCTCGCGAATGTGGCCGGGCAACGAGTTCGGGACGCCGTTAGCGTTCAATTGGACGTGCTCGGGTCTGATTGCGAGATAGACAGGTTTATTTAAGGGCGCGAGATCGCCGTGGTTCACCGGCAGGTGCAGTGTGTGGCCACCCTCGAGGGTCTTGAATTCTCCGTCGCTGGTCTTGCTCGAACTCAAACGCATCGCTTTGATCAGGTTGTTTCTGCCGAGAAAACTCGCGACCGAGATCTCTGCCGGCTGTTCGTAGAGCTCGCGCGGGCGGCCCGTCTGCATGAGTTTTCCACCGACCATCACGCTGATGCGATCGCAGAGGGCAAACGCTTCTTCCTGATCGTGTGTAACGTAAACGGCCGTGAGACCGAGACGCGTGACGAGCTCGCGCAGTTCACTGCGGGTTTCTTCGCGAAGCGAGACGTCGAGGTTCGAGAGTGGTTCGTCGAAAAGCAATAGCGCCGGCTCAATTGCAATCGCGCGTGCAATCGCGACGCGCTGTTGCTGTCCGCCCGAGAGCTCGTCCATTGCGCGCTTTTCGTAACCCGGAAGCTGGACCAGTTCGAGCGCGCTGGTCACGCGCTCTGTCATCTCGGCTTTTGTCTTGTGACGTGCACGTAATCCGAAGGCGACGTTCTCAAAGACGTTGAGATGCGGGAAGAGCGCGTAGTTCTGAAAGACCATTCCGAAGCCGCGGCGTTCAGGCGGGAGATTCGTGATGTCGGCGTTTTGAAATTCGATGGTGCCTGAGTCAGGCTTCTCGAGACCGGCGATCATGCGCAGGGTCGTAGTCTTGCCGCAGCCTGACGGTCCAAGCAGTCCGAAAAACTCGCCCTGGTTGACGTCGAGCGAGACGTCAGCAACCGCGCGCGTGTTTCCAAAACTGCGGGAGAGATTTTTCAGCGATAAGAGAGGCATCGTCAGAGCTATCCACAGATTACACAGATTTGTTTAAGTAATCGGCGTAATCTGTGGATGGTTTTATTTTCTTCCACGAATCTCAGTGTCCCAGTATCTTAACCAATCATTCCCGCTCTTACGCAAGAGGTCCCAATCGAGAGGCATGCGTGTGAACGGCTCGTTCATCCAGGCCGGCAGTTGAGAACGATCGATGTCGGTGCGCACTGGAATCCGGTAATACTTATGTGCAGCGTAAGTCAGACTCTCGGGCGTCGTCACAAACTCATAAAATCGTTTTGCCTCTTCCGGGTTTGGTCCACCACGAACGAGCGCGATGCCGTCGATGACCACAGGCGTGCCACTTGCCGGAATCGAATATCCGACCGGAAAGTTTTTCTGCTCTTTGTAAAGGCGAACGTCGGGCATGTTGTAAAGAGTGATTAAACCTTCGCGACGCCCGAGCTTCTGCATCAGCAGCGTGCCGTCGGCGGTGTATTCGTGAACGTTGGCATCGAGCTTTCGCAGCCAGTCGTAGCCCTTATCGGTTGAACCCGTGTCTTTGTAAAACCTCCAGATCATCGCGCCGAAGATCACGCGCATCGTGTCCGACGGATTTGGATTGCGAATCAGGATCTTGTCGTGCCACTTCGGATCGAGAACGTCATCCCAATCATGCGGCGCTTCCTCGGGTTTGAGAGCTTCGGCGTTGTAGGCGATTACCTGCGGTGTTTCGTAAGTGCCGTACCAGCGGTCGACGGTGTCACGCGAAGTTGCCGGAATCTTGTCGGCCCATGTCGGATGAAACTCGAGCAGCAGATTCTCCTCGGCAGCGGTCTGAAAAGTCATGTGCGAAGCGCCCCACCAGAGATCCGCCTGCGGCCGGTTTCGTTCGACGCGAACGCGTTCGAGAATCTCGCGCGAGCCCATGTCGAGAAACTGCACGTCCGCGTCGGGATACTGTTGCTTGTAGCGCGCGATGAAGTCTTTCAGGAGATCCTGACCGTGAGGCGTGTAAATCAGGAGCCGGTTTTTGTTACCGGCGCCGTGACGACATGAAAGTAGCAACGCAATTGCGATAATTGCGCAGGCCAGCCAAAACAGCTTGAGTCGCATCGAAATGCATGCTATCACGTTTAAGAGGTAAACGATGACGACACTCAAACGCAGAATCATCAGGGCCGGTGGCTGGGGCGTCGCGAAGCGCCTCATCAAGCCGATTCCCGTTGTTGGCTCCGTCTTTGCTTTTGGGCTGGCCGGTTACGAGATAAAGAAAAAGGGCTTAATCCCAGGCGTCGTTCACGTCGGTTTGGATGTAACTCCATTCGTCGGCACAGCCAAGGGCGTGCTCGAGCTCTTCACGGGCGACCTCATCCCCGATAAATCCGATCGAAAATCTGTGAAATCTGTGGTTACGAGGCGCTGATTGGCGGTCGCTCCCGGAAGGGACGCGCCTGTTCGTAAGCGTGGCTGAGTTTGAACAGCATCGGTTCGGACCAGTATGGTCCAATCAGCTGAAATCCTATCGGCAGCCGTTCCGAAGACAGACCACACGGCACGCTGATGCCCGGAACACCAGCCAGATTCGCCGTCACCGTGTAAATGTCGTTGAGGTACATCGCGAGCGGATCGTTGACTTTTTCGCCGATAGCAAATGCGGGGCTTGGCGATGTTGGTGTGATGATGGCGTCACAGGTTTCAAACGCCCTTAGGAAGTCGTTTTTGATCAGCGTGCGAACTTGCTGAGCTTTGCGATAGTAGGCGTCGTAATAGCCGGCGGAGAGCACGTAGGTGCCGAGCATGATGCGCCGTTTAACTTCCGGTCCGAAGCCTTCCGCGCGAGTCTTGCGATACATCT
>DATNFX010000341.1:0-6581 GCA_035606195.1 Pyrinomonadaceae bacterium | reverse complement strand
CCGAAGTAGCGTAATTCGAGTAGGCCGGAACCGTTCCCGGTGGATAAATGCGCGCCGGGATATGCGTCTTCAGATACTGGCCCAGGTTTGGAGCGCCGGAATTCTGTGTGATCAAGTCTTTGACCTGCTCTTCAAAGCCCGGCGTGTGAGTCATGACGTTCTTTAACGTGATCGGTTTGCCGAACGCGTCAGGAATTTTGAAATCGAGATACTCGTTGATGTCGCGGTCCAGATCGAGTTTGCCCTGTTCGTACAACTGCATGATCGCGGTCCACGTGAACAGTTTCGAGATCGAGCCTGGACGAAAGAGAGTGTCCTGTGGCGATACTGGCTTATTATTTTTGACATCCGAATAGCCGTACCCTTTGGCGAAGAGCAGCTTGCCGTCCTTGACCACCGAAATCGTGGCGCCGGCGATGTCAGATTGTTTTATTTGGAGTGGGACGAGTCCATCCAGAAACGCTTCGACGTCGGCGGCCGTCATCTCATGCGCGCCGGTTTGCGATGGAGTAGGAACAGGTGGCGCGGCCCCTTCCCTCTTCTTAATCGCCTCCTGGGGCACCTGGCCCACGACACTTAACGCAAACAACACAATCAACGCTAACGCAATCGTCTTTTTCACGATTCCACTCCTTATCTTGGATACGGTCAGTACCGTCCGCGGTAGCGGATGGGTGCATGCGCAGCACAATACGGTTATGAGTTCTACTGTGTACCCATCCGCTACCGCGGACGGTACTGACTGTGTCCAAGTCAGGCTATATGGTCCAGACCTGAGTCAGCACGCGCTCGAAGTTTCCACCCAGGATTCCTTCAATATCCGTGTCACTGTACTTGCGTCGAATCAACCCCTCTGTCAGATCGAACATTCGCTTCGGATGATCGAGTCCCTCGATATCGATCTTCTCCCTAAAGCCGTACGAACCTTTGTAACTTGCACGCAGCTGTCTATTGAGCTCGGGCGGCATCGCGTCGTAGCCGTAGAGATCGATGTCACTGCCAACCCCGAGATGCTCCGGTCCAATCAGCTTCCTGACGTGATCGAAGTGATCCAAAACATGCTCGACAGTCGTCGGCTCATCACCTTTCACGAACATGCGCACACCCGTAATCCCCATGACGCTGCCGGCGAGGCCAACCTTCTTGATGGCTTCGTCAGTCTTCAAGCGCGGATGATTCGGCACGAGCGCACGACAGTTTGAATGTGTAATCAAAACCGGCTTCTTCGAGATCTCGAACGCGTCGAGTGTGGTGCGATCGCCGCAATGCGAGACATCAACCGCCATTCCGACTCTGTTCATGCGTTCAATGATCGAGACGCCGAAGTCGGAAATGCCTTCGTCGCGTCTTTCAGTTGAACCATTACCGATCAGATTGCGCGAGTTGTAAGTGAGTTGAGAAACGCGCTGGCCCAGCGCGCGAAAGAAGTCAACATCGTCAGGACGGCGGAAGTGCTCCGAATTTTGCAGCCCGAGAATGATCCCGAGTTTGCCCGACTTCTTGATTCGTTTCAGATCGCCGGGACTGTCGACGCGCATGAAGTGTTCGTCGTCATTCGCGATGAAACCGTTCCACGAAGCAAAGAATTGGAGCGCGCTGTCGTAGGCGTTGGGGCCCCCTTGCCCGATGGCCGGATGAAAAATGTTTATTCCCGAATCGAGGAATGGCTGCAGGTCTTGGGCTGTGAATGTTTCGGGATCCTTGAACCACTTTGCTTGTTTGTTGAAGTCGAGCGTCAACACGCTGAGCATGTCGATCACGGTCGCGCGTCCAATCAGATCGATCGCCTGCCGCGAGTATTCTTTCGTTGAAGTGGCAAAGAGACGAAAGCGCCCGCGATTAATCATCGGCGCCGCGACGATCGCAGCCGAAGCCATACCCGCGCTCTTAATCATCTCGCGCCGGTTGATGAGTGTTTTGTTTTTCATGCTATTTCGACTCGACTGGCAAAGCGATGTAGGACGCGTTCTTGCCGGAGCGAAATACTTTTTGCGTTGCCGGTTGAAAGTCGGTCTCGGTCGCTTTGAAAATGTTTGCTACAAACTTTTGCGGGTTTCGATCGATGACCGGAAACCAGGTGCTTTGGACCTGCACCATAATACGGTGGCCCTTCTTAAAAGTATGATCGTTTGCTGGAAATCCGATCTGGTAGTGATAAACGGTGTTCGCGACGAGCGGCTCGGGTTTCTCAAAACTCTTCAAATACCGGCCACGAAACACGTCACCCGCAATCATGAGCTGGAATCCACTCATCGTCGGATCCGGCTCAAACTTGTCCGGATAAACGTCAATCAGCTTCACGATCCAGTCGCTGTCTGTTCCCGAAGTCGAAGCAAAGAGATTCGCGATGATCTTTCCCGACACGGTGAGGTCGTCTGTGAGCGTTTCGCTTTCGAATGTAAGCACGTCGGGACGTCGATCGACAAAGCGCTGATCCTCAACCAGCCACACGGGCCAGCCTGACCGAACCTGAATCGGTCGCGGACGATACGGAACCGGATTCGACGGATCAGAAACATAACTGTCGAACGCTGCTGTCGCCGCAGGTGTTTCAAACGACAGCTTTCGGTTTACCTGAAAGTACAGCTTGCGTTCAGTGACATTGCGCTTCGGCGGCCATTCGTTGTGTTCGACCCACTCATTCGCGCCGGTGCGGAACGTCAATGCTTCCGGTCGTTCACCTGTTCCCCTGTCTTTTAAATAATGAGCGAAGAAGGGCGCGAGAATGTTGCGGCGGTAATGCGCGGCCGTGGGGCTGCCAAAATCGATGCGGCCGAGCTTGGTACCGTCACCTCTCGACCAGCCACCATGATTCCATGGACCAACGACGAGAAAGTTTTGCTTAGCCGTATCGTGACGCTCGAGCAGTTCGTAGATCTTTATAGGACCGTAGAAGTCTTCCTGGTCCCACCAACCGGCAACATTCAGCATCGGCACGGTGACGCGGTTTAGCCACGGCGCAAAGCCTTGGCGTTTCCAGAACGCACTGTAGTCAGGCTCGTTGACAAAGTAGGTCCAGGTCGGAAGTTTGCCATTGAAATATTTCTTATCGGCATTAGAAAGCGGACCGAGATTGAGATACCACTCGTAGGCGTCGAATTTATCGACAACTTTAGTGACGTCGGAGATCTCTTTCGACGACTCCATCATGTACGAGTATTCCAGGCCGTAACTCAAACGGAACGCGCCGTTGTGATGAAAGTCATCGCCGAGCCACATGTCCGCGGGTGACGCTTGCTGCACGACGGCCTTGAGCGCGGGATGTGGATCTAGCATTCCCATCACTGACAGCCACGCGCCATAACTCGTTCCCGCCATGCCGACGCGCCCGTTGTTCTTCGGCACTTTCGTGAGCAGGTACGCGATCGTGTCGTACGTATCAGTGCTTTCGTCGATCGCGTTCTTGTCTTTCGGATCGCGCGGTTGCCGGAGCATCACGAATTCGCCTTCAGACTTGAAGCGGCCACGAATGTCCTGTCGCACGAGGATGTAGCCATCGGACGAGAGCTCCGAAAGTCCGGCGGCGAGTTGTTCAGCAGTAGTGGCGCCGAGGCCGTACGGCGTGCGAAGCAGCAGGATGGGAAGTGATTCCGTGGCCTGCGCAGGCGCGTCGATGGTGGTGTAGAGACGAACACCATCGCGCATCGGGATCATCGCTTCTGTGCGCGAGTAATCAGCGGGCTTGTACTGACCGTGAGCTAATGCAGAAGAACTGAAAATCAGAAAAAGCAGAAAACAGTTTTTCGCAATCTGTTTTTGTGCTTCTTGTGCCTTTTTGTGGCTAATCATTTCTCCTTGCCCTTCGACACTCGATCGATCGGCGCAGGTCGCGGAACACGCCGCACCGGATTCTGTTCGAGCAATCGCAAGCCTTCCTGCACCGCTCTCTCGAGTTGCGGGTCGCGTCCTTTATTAACCTCTGCGGGCGTGTAATCAACCTCGATGTCAGGGGCGACGCCGATGTTCTCCACGTCCCACTCGCCTTTCAGATTGTAGAAGGCGAGATTTGGGGCGGTGATGCCGCCACCATCGATCGTTGCTGGAAAACCGAGGGTGCCGACCAATCCGCCCCAAGTGCGTGTTCCGACAAGCGGACCAACCTTGCGGAGTCGAAACATATAAGGCAATGCATCGCCGCCCGACCCGGCCGACTCGTTGATGATCATTACCTTTGGACCATAGATACCAGCGATGGGCGACGTGCTGGGGGTTCCGTCACGCAACGCAAAGTATCCCATGAGCTTTCGATCGAGCTCGTTGACGATGTAATCAGCCACCTGACCGCCTTGATTGTAGCGTTCGTCAATGATCGCGCCTTCTTTATCCTGCTGCGCGTAATAGTAGCGGGTGAAATACGTGTAACCGGGATTTCCTGTGTTCGGCAGCCACACGTATGCAAGTTTCCCGTTCGAGAGTTTGTCCACCAGGCGGCGGTTATTTTCGATCCACGCTCGCGTGCGCAAGGTCGCATCGCTTGCGACGGGCACGACAGTAATCACGCGTGAACCTTCGCTCGTTGGTGTTTTGTTAACGCGAATGAGTGTCTGACGATTTGCGGTTCCTTCAAACAGGCTGTACGGATTCGTCGGTGGAGTTAGCGCACGGCCGTTTACTTCGAGGAGGTAATCATCTTCCGAGACCTGGATACCGGGAGCACTGAGCGGCGCTCTCAGATCAGGATTCCAATTCTCGCCGGTGTAGATGCGCTTGATGCGATAGTGTCCATTCTCGATCGAGAAATCCGCGCCGAGCAAACCAACTGAGACCGGATCGTCAGTTGGAACGTCGCCGGTGCCAGTTAGATAAGAATGACCAACCGTGAGTTCACCACCAACCATTGCGATCACATAACTCAGATCCGCGCGATGGCCCACGAAAGAGACGAGCGGCTTGTACTTCTCGTAAATCGCCTGCCAGTCTGCGCCATGCATTTTGGCGTCGTAGAAATATTCACGCTGGATGCGCCACGTCTCGCGATAAATCTGCGACCACTCGGCTCTCGGATCGACGCGCATTTCCAACTGCGCGACGTTTAGCGGTCCATCGCCGACTTTCGCCGGCCGCTCAGTCGCAACTACGCCCCAACGACTCGCGTCTGCCTGATAGAGCAGCTTCTTCTTGTCGGCTGAAATGGAATACGAACGGATGGTTCCTTCGAGAAACGGCGCGGCTGTTCTTTCCTTGAGCTGATAGCGTTGAAGGCGAAGTGTTCCCGGCGCTGCGCCGGTGATCGGTTCGGTGTAGAAAAATGTTCCGGCTGCACCCGCAGCGAGGTTGTTGTAGTCGCCGGCGGGAATGTTTACGGCCAGCACTCGCTGGCTGATGCCGTCGACATCAATGCGGACGGAGGGCTTCGCGTTTGGATCGGGCGGTTTCGCTTGCGGAGCATCAGCGCCTGGCGCCTTTGGCTCGTCGCCTGTTTCCGGCAACAACGGCGACGGTTCGGTTGCACTCAGCACGACCAGATAGATCGCGCGACGCACAGGCCGATCGATGGAGCTCATCTCGAGCCAGCCGGTGCTTGGTCCGTAGTTCGTGCTCGCCATGAAATAGAGATACTTCCCGCCCGCATCAAACGTCGGCGAGATGGAGTCGGCGAGCCCGTCAGTGACTTGATAGGTCTTTTTGTCGGCCCATGAATAAACAAAGATCGCCCGCAAGTGGCTGGCGAGGTTCTTTGAATACGTTATCCACTTGGAATCGGGAGACCACGTCGCGTTGAAGTCTCTGATCGGATCCGGATAAGAGTCAGTATCGATCTTCGTTGCTGCACCGGTCGCGACTTCAATGGCCCAGAGGTTGTTGTGATTGTCTTCAACCAGGATCTGCTTTCCATCGGGCGACCATCTGGTGCCGCTGAAGAAAGCCGTCGATGGCAACGCGACAGCACGCGGGGGAGTGATGCCGGTTGGTTCTCCAATCATCAGTTGATATTCGCCGCTGGCGTCGGAAAGCCATGCGACCTGCGCGCCATCCGGTGACCACACCGGATCGCGATCATGCGCGCCCGCACTCTGCGTGAGATTACGAAAGTCGCCTTTCTCCGAGGGCACGGTGAAGATCTCGCCACGAGCTTCGAAAGCGGCGCGGGTTCCGGTTGGGGAGAGTGTGGCGTTGCGAATCATGCTCGCAACTTTCTTGAACTGCGGCCGAGCCCATGGGAGATCTCCGGTGACTTCGATATTCAGTTTCTGCGGCTTACCCGATTTTGCGTCGACGAGATAGATGTACCCAGCTTGTTCGTAAACGACTGCGTCCGCGCCGGCCGAAGCAGTCATCACATCGAAATCGTCGTGATGGCTGATCTGCGCTACTTGCTTCGTGTCGGTGCGATAGGAAAATAGATTCGCGGTGTGGCTGCGATCGGAAATGAAGTAGATCGTATTGCCGAGCCACATCGGGAACGAATCGTTGCTGTTGGTCCAGGGAAGTTTTTGAACTGACTGATCCGCAAGATTGATGACCGAGATAGGGTGTGTGCGGCCGCCGCGATAGTGCCGCCACATGCTTGCTTCGTGCCATTCCGGAATGAAGGCTGTCGAGAACTCTTCGTAAGCGACCCGTGTGCCGTCAGGTGAATA
>DATNFX010000340.1:0-11021 GCA_035606195.1 Pyrinomonadaceae bacterium | reverse complement strand
GTCGCAGTTGCTGCTCGGGCAGGCGAAACTCTTCGTAATTAACAAAGAAGAACGCCTTGTCTTTGCCGTTGAAGAGTTTCGGAACGATGATTGGACCACCGGTTCGAACACCATACTGGTTCAGCAGGATTCGGTTCTTCGGAGCTTTACCGAAGTAAGTCGGAGCCAATGTTTCGTTGTTGAAGTAATAGTTCGCCGTGAGATATGGCTCACGATGATACCAGTAGACACTGCCGCCGAAGTCGTTTGTTCCGCCGCGCGTCACAAACTTGATTTGCACGGCGCCGTCGCCGGCGCTTTCAGCACCCGGAGCAGCGGTGGAAACAGTAACTTCACCAACGGCGTCTATGCGCGGTCGCACGAAGGTGAAGAAACCGTCGTTCGAACTGATCAGATTGTCCTGCACGTCCACTCCGTCGAGCGTGATGTTGAGTGCGCCTTTCGGCAAACCGTTTACGGTTGACGTACGAGGACGACCGGTTGTTTGAACGCCTGGGAGTAAAGTCACGAGGTCGAGCGCATCGCGCGATGCCTGAGGTTGATCGACAATTTGACGACCAGTGATGGTTGTACCGACGGTCGCGCTCTGAGTTTGAATTAACTCACCGGCGGCGTCGACTATCTGCACCGTTTCAGTTGGCACGCCGACTTCGAGCGTGACGTTGACGCTTGAAGGTGTGCCGACGTCAACTTTCACGTTCGGCAGAATTGTAGTTTTGAATCCTGGTGCTGCAATAGTCACAGTGTAAGTTCCGGAGATCAGCGCCGGGACAGTAAAGGTACCGTTGCCCGCACTGGTCGCAGTGAACTCCTGACTGGTTGCGTTGTTCTTGATAGTGATAGTTGCACCAGGAACAACAGCACTTGTCGGATCGCTGATCGTACCGGCGATTGAACCGGTCGAACCGCTTTGCGCCAAGGCAGGTGGGCCACTGAGCGAGAGTAGGAGCAGCGCAGCAGCGATTAGAGATCGTTTCATGGATACCCCTCCAAAAGTTTGAAGTTTATTGTCCGAGTAATGGAACACGGAGAAGCGCCTGGGGTCGCTTCACTTAAGGAAGGGCAACCATTATTCCTTGCTTGTTCGGCACACGGCGTCATTGGGCGCAACTGCGGGGCGCCCCACCGTGGCCGCCCCTCGTTTGTAACGCGCACGCACACTCTTGCTCAATTTGGATATTTCTTAATTCGAATCTTGCTGGATTTGGATCGGCGGCGTTCCGATTTTAGGATGCTGTTGCGTCCCATCTTTGAGATCACAATTTGTGATCTCAAACGTGAGTTCTTCTTAATTTGCTCGGAAATATTAGGATCTTGAGATCACAATTTGTGATCTCAAGATCTAGCTTTAAGTCGCAACATGCGATCTTAAGGCTCAGATTTGGAGTTTCCTTTAAAGCCAATCTGCCTACCAGACGAAGGGGGTTTCTCTGTCAACTTCTTTATTTCATCAAAAAACCACTCTGAAGTATTTGTCATGCGTGGAAAGTTTTTTGATGACATCGGCGAACTTGCGATTGAGCTCTTCGTTTGTTTCAAGCATCAGTCTCAATCGCACAAAAGCTCGCATTATTGCGATGTTGACTTCGATCGCCTGTTCGCTGCTTAGCACACTCGACAGCATTGCGACACCGTGCTCCGTAAATGCATAGGGCAAGTATCGCCGACCGCCGTGTCCGACGTTTGAGGTTGCAAATTGCAACCTCAAAACCGCGGTTTCCTTTTTCGTTAACCGGAACATGAAGTCTTCAGGGAATCGCTTCTTGTTACGCGTGACCTGTTGATTGAGCCGCGTGGTCGTTACTCCATACAACTCCGCGAGATCGAAGTCCACCATAACCTTCCGACCTCGAATCAAGTAGATTCTGCGCTCGATGAGTTGAACTGATAGGGATAGACTAGTCTTTGTGAGGTTTTTCTTGTGAGGCATAGCGAGGACAGAATAGCAGAATATCATCGCGTTTGTAATCGGTGTAATCTGTGGATCACTGTCGCGATTGAAAGAGGCCCGTAAATGAAATTAGAAATTGTCCAAGCTGGTGATCCCGTCTTGCGAAAGAAGAGTCGCCCACTATCCAAAGAAGAGATCCTTAGCCCGTCGATCCAGGAACTAATCCCATTAATGCGAGACACAATGCGCGAGGCGCCGGGAGTCGGCCTCGCGGCGCCTCAGATTGGCCAATCAATTCAACTCGCCGTAATCGAGGATCGAGCAAACTACATCAAGGACGTCTCCGCCGAAGAACTCGCAGCACGTCAACGATCCGCCATTCCGTTTCACGTAATCATCAATCCGAAGCTCACAGTCGTGGGTAATTCATCAGCGGTATTCTTCGAAGGCTGCCTCAGCGTGGAAGGCTATCAGGCGATCGTAGAGCGCGCGCTGGATGTTCGCGTCGAATGTTTGAATGAACGCGCTGAAGAAGTAACGATAAACGCACACGGCTGGTACGCGCGCATTCTGCAACACGAGATAGACCACCTGAACGGAATTCTATACGTCGATCGAATGAAGACGCGCACCTACACGACCCGTGAGAATTTCTTCCGACACTGGATGGACCATAGTATTGATGAGGTGCTAACTGAAGTGAGCGACCGAAAATCATGAAGCATGTCTGAACACAAATTGTTTTTTTAAACCGCATTACGAAATAAGGTATTATTTGCGGCTATGACTAAGAAACTGCAACAGGTTTTTCCGAATCTTAGAGGTGGCTGGAGCGTGAAGTTGTACGGGTCCACGCGGGCAATCAAGACCTTTAAGACCCAAGCCGAAGCCGTAGTATGGGCCAGGGCAAAGAGTAAAAAAAATGGATCGGGTCTATCTGTGCACGGTCGGGATGGTTCGGTCCGTTCGAGGCATTATATGTAGATTGGGCGTGTCATAACCTCACACAACACAGACACTGATAGATGCGACCTGCACCTCACCAGGACTTCAATAGGAACGTCTTCATTAACTGTCCATTCGACAGCCAATACGACTCTTTGCTCAAACCCATTCTCTTCACGATTATATACTTCGGATTTACTCCACAAATTGCTTCTCGGACAGGCAATTCCGGGGAACAACGGATAACCAAAATTATTTCACTCATCCTCAACTCAAAGTACAGCATTCATGATCTTTCAAGAATAAAGTCTGCCAAACGTGGAGAACTCTACCGGCTCAATATGCCATTTGAGTTTGGAATTGACTATGGATGCCGATGTACCGCAAAGGGACGCTTAAAGCGCAAGAAGTTTTTAGTGTTAGGAGAGAAGCCTCACGACTACAAGAAGGCTCTTTCAGATCTTGCTGGTATTGATGCAAGTTCACATATGAACAACCCCAAGAAGGTAGTTGGGGCTCTCCGAAACTGGTTTATTGATAGTGTTCCTTTTGATGAGACAGCTGATAGTGCAACTACGATTTGGTCCAGGTTTACCGATTTTAAGGATGATTTTTACGCGCGAAGAAAAAGCGAAGGCTTTTCGAAGGCAGATCTTAAAACGATGCCCGTTAGCGAATACGTTTCATTTATTCGAACGTGGATTAGCAATCATAAGTGACATTTTATTTCACAGCTTAGGAAGAGCTAAAGTTATTGCACATCGTCCGGCATTACGATGCGGGCTTGAGTGTCAGCATAATGCTCTAGTAAATAGAGTAGGCCACCACCATCAATCAGCTCGATTGGTTTATCTTTCACGAAATTAAAGGCGGCGGAACCATACCCGCTTGTTGTAACCAGAATTCCCTTGTTGGCTCCTTCGTTCATCATGGTCCCATAAAGATCGCGTACAGCAGAGACGCCGACTGTATGCTTATATCGCTTCGCTTGAATTACAACCTTTCCTCCAAGAATAGGCCGTTTATCAAAAGCCACTACATCAACTCCTCCGTCCTGTGACAACTGAGTTTGTCGTGTTTCTAAACCCATACGTGAGAAAAGATTTCCAATTAGATCCTCAAACTCTTTTGGCGTTAGGTCCATAAGATTGGGCCTCGACTCAAGTTCCCCTATGACATCACTGCCCTGAACAAAACGACTATCAATCATATTAAACTCGACAATCGGTTTAACGGCGACACGCTCATCCGGCCTTGCGGAAACGTGCGCGCCGAGATTCCGTAAACATGCTCGCTTATCGATTCGACTCAGATCTATCTCTTCAAATCGCTCTCGTGTAGTCCGTACACTAACCAAGCAAGGCCGAACGTCTCGGCCCGTGCTGGGATCTACAGTCTCAACGAAACCACTGAAAGTAACGACTGCGATGTGATTAACCTGGTCTGACTCAAAAACTTCATGAATCGTGCGGAGTGCGATTGCAGCGATCAGATCTTGATACAGCTCCTTAATCTCTGTTTGTTTTCGGCTTTTGCCCTCTACAGCATCGCGGGCCTTTACATACCTATATTCAGTAACCGTAGGAACGATATCGGGCTTTGGCAAATCGAACTCGATCACGAGTTCTTTGGATTCGGGAGAATACGTAATTCGAAAATCGTGATTGATACTCTCGGGATATACCGATCTTTCAAGAACCATTGAAGAATAGGCAATGATCGCTTCTCGATCACCTTCGCAATAGGCACGTTCGAATTCGTCTATCTCTGCATTGGCCGTATCTTGCCTCTCTTTAAAACGTTGTTTTTCCTGCTCGTACTGGTTGCGCAACCGCGCTATTTGGGCCTGTCGTTCTTCCTCAATAACTCTATGCTGAGTGAGTGCTGCTTGATATTTCTTTTCAGCATTTTCAAGCTCCAACAGATGTTTCGCCTTCACTGATGGAAACAAGTTGACGAACCAGTTTGGCGGCCTTATGTTGAAGAAATATCGATCTCTGGGCGGTTCTGGAGAAGGCTCAGATATAGCACTTGGAACAACAAACGTCTGGAATTGTTCACGATGCCGCAAGGAATCAAATGAAATGGTGTCGTCAACGATGAGTGTGTACTCAAGAATTCCTCTTAACCCATTGATTACATCCTCAAGAGCGGCGTTCTGCTCGGTGACTTCCTGTAGGCGTTCCTCAAGATAACGCTGACGCTCTTCCTTTGCCTGCAGGATTCGATATCGCTCCGCCTGTCGCAGATTTCGCTCACGTTCTCTGATCAATCGACGTTGATTTGCCTCGGCTTGTCGTTGAGCGCGAGCAGCATCCCTTGCCACCGCAACCATGAAGCCGCCTGATCTTCCACCCATAATGATTTGAAATCGAGGAACCTGACTGAGGACTTTGCAGAACTTACGTAGAATGTACTATGCCAAACCCGATCGGATAAAGCCAGTCCGACCAGCTACTGCGTCGAAGTTCGGGAAGTAGCATTAAAGAGCCCCACGATCTCCCTGACTCCAAATTTGCCCAGGGGGCGGAGGTTCCACTTTCTCGGCATCGCTGAAACTCACCTTCAGCGGTGTATCGCGTCCAAAGATTTCAAGCTTCACTTTGAGGAGAGACTTGGACTGATTGATGCCTTCTACCTTTCCTTTAAACTCCGCGAAAGGTCCCGATTTGATACGCACTCGGTCACCTAATCTAAAGACACGCTTTTGACCCATAGGCCTTCCCTTTCATGAGCAAACTTCAATCACATCGTAACAGATCGCCGATTCTCCCTCTTAGCGCCGACTCATAACTGAGTGTAAAGTGACGAATCCAATCGAATCTGTGTAATCTGTGGTCCGGAATGAGAACTGTAAATGCTGCCAGATACGTAACGCCGCTCCGCGAAGGCGGGTCGCTGCCGGCGATCATCGAAGCGGATGATGACGGGATGTATGTGCTCAAGTTCCGGGGGGCGGGACAGGGGACGAAGGCGCTGATTGCGGAGCTGATTGCCGGCGAGCTAGCGAGGGCGGCGGGGTTTTTGGTGCCGGAGTTGGTGTTTGTGAACCTCGATCCGGAGATTGCGAAGACTGAGCCGGATCCCGAGATACAAGATCTGATCAAAGCCAGTGGTGGGTTGAATCTCGGGCTTGATTATCTCCCGGGCTCGGTGATGTTCGATCCAGTGGCTGAGAAGCCGGACGCGGACCTTGCATCAAAGATCGTTTGGTTTGATGCTTATGTGACGAATGTCGATCGCACGCCGCGGAATGCAAACATGTTGATGTGGCACCGCCGCCTCTGGTTGATCGATCACGGCGCCGCCCTGTACTTTCATCATGCGTGGAAGGATATGGACCAACGCAGCAGGGATTCGTTCCCATTGATCAAGGAACACATCCTGCTTCCCTTCGCCAACGCGCTTGAATCAGCCGACGAAGCAATGACAAAAGCGATCACTGAAGAAGTAATAAAGAGCGTGGTGAACCTTATCCCCGACGACTGGATGACGGACTCTCCATTCAATACGACTGCGGAAAACAGACAGGCTTACGTCGACTACCTGACGAGGCGACTCGAAGCACCTCGTAACTTCGTTGAGGAGGCGATTCGTGCCCGATAAATTCAGGTATGACTACGCTGTGATTCGTGTCGTACCAAAAGTCGATCGCGAGGAATTTATCAACGCCGGCGTGATCGTCTCGTGTCCCGATCTATCCTTCCTCGAAGCACGCATCAAGCTGAATGAGTCGCGACTGCTAGCTCTCGATCCAACGGTCGATCTCGATCTCGTCAAAAACCATCTGGGCACGATTCCGACGATCTGTCGCGGCGGCGATGGCGCCGGATCGATTGGTCAGCTACCACAGCGCCAACGCTTTCACTGGCTCGTCGCTCCGCGCAGCACAGTGATTCAAACCTCTCCAGTTCATACCGGCAGGTGCGCCGATCCCGCCGCAGCCCTCGAACATCTACTATCGAAAATGGTCTGAGGCTGTGTATTCCTGAAGTACAGTCGCAAAAACATTCCGCTTAGTTTTAGGCGTTTTTGACAAGGCGCACGAGTTGCTTAGTGGTGTAAGCGAGAGGAGGAAGCGATGGAAGCAACCAGAGTTACTGTCGATGAAGTGAAGGAGCGCATGGAGCGCGGCGAAGCGTTCACATTCATCGACACGCGCAACCCAAAAGCATGGGCAGAGGCTGACACGAAACTGCCCGGCGCAATTCGAATTCCTGCGGATGAAATAGAACAACACCTCGAGCAAATTCCTCGGGACCGCGCAGTCATTACTTACTGCACTTGACCACATGAAGCATCGAGCGCCAGTGTGGCGCAAAAACTGATGGAACATGGTTGGAAGAATGTCCACCCGCTCTTCGAAGGTTTTGACGCCTGGACGAAAGCAGGTCTTCCGGTAGATCCAAAGGAGTAAGAACAGCTGTTAGAAAGTTAGCACAACGCGGAACCTCACCTTGCCGCTGTGCATTTGTTCGTAAGCTTCCGCGACACGATCGAGTGGGTATTTTTCGATCATCGGATGAACGCCGGTCAGGGCGCTGAACTCCATCGTGTCCTGTGAATCACGAGCGTTGCCCGAGTACCAACCACTGACCGCACTGCGACGCATGATCAGTGAGAACACGCTGATCGAAAGTGGCTCCGCGGGCGCTGCGGGAACAAGCAACAGTCCGTTCGGCGATAAGCCGTCGACTAAAGGAGAGATCGCCTGCGCGCTTGGAGCGGTCGCAAGGATGACGCGCGCGCCGCCGAGCTTTTGTAATTCAGCTACCGCGTCAGTCGCGGTCGCATCGATGTAGTGATGTGCGCCGAGTTTCTTCGCGAGCGTCTGTTTGTCATTGCCTCGATTGATCGCAACCGTCTTGAATCCCATCTGTCGCGCGTATTGAACTCCGAGATGGCCCAGACCGCCGATCCCGTGGATCGCGACGACGTCCCCCGCTCGAGCACCAGAGTTGCGCAACGCGTTGTAAACAGTGACGCCGGCGCACATGAATGGTCCGGCCTCTTCGGCAGGCACTTCATCAGGAATCGCGGCGATCGCATTCGCCGGTGCGATCATGTACTCGGCATAGCCACCATCGAAGTCGATGCCGGTGACTTTGCGATTGATACACATCGCGAAGTCTCCCCGACGACACTGCTCGCACACGAAGCAATGTCCGCCGTGCCAACCAACACCAACGCGTTGGCCCGCAGTCCATGCCGTCACACCCTGGCCCAGGGCATCGATGCGTCCGGCAACTTCATGACCGGGCACACGCGGATACTGAAGTCCGGGCCAGATACCTTCTTTGACTAGCGTGTCGCTGTGGCAAATGCCGCACGCTTCAACTTTCACGCGCACCTGGCCAACGCCGGGCTCCGGAGTGTCGCGTTCTACCAGTTCCCAATCCCCATTTGCTCTACTAATCTGAGCCGCTCTCATCTTGCTATCCATGCTTGCTCCTCATTAATTAATAACTATCAACTTCAATTATTGCGTCTGCAAACGCTTGCGGCGCTTCCTGCGGGAGGTTGTGCCCGACTCCACCTTTGACCACTCGATGCTCATACTTGCCGGAGAATTTCTTTGCATAGACACTCGCATCAGGGTGCGGTGCACCATTCGCATCGCCTTCGAGCGTGATCGCCGGCACGTTTATCACAGGACCTTGTGCCAGCCGGCGTTCAAAATCGTCATATTGTCGTTCGCCTTCGGCGAGGCTGAGTCGCCAGCGGTAATTGTGAACCACAATCTGCACGTGATCCGGGTTGTCGAATGACGCGGCGCTGCGATCGAATGTAGCATCGTCGAAATTCCATTTCGGCGAAGCGAGCTGCCAGATGAGCTTATTGAAATCGCGGCGGTATTTTTCGTAGCCTGCACGGCCGCGTTCGGTTGCGAAGTAGAACTGGTACCACCAATCGAGCTCGGCTTTTGGAGGCAGCGGTGCCCGGTTGGCTGCCTGGCTGCCGATCAGGTAACCACTAACAGACACCATCGCTTTACAACGTTGCGGCCAGAGTGCTGCCATGATGTTCGCGGTTCGCGCTCCCCAGTCGAAACCACCGATGATCGCTTTGTCGATCTTGAGCGCATCCATCAGCGCGATTGCGTCGACGGCAAGCGCGGACTGCTGAGCGTTTCGCACCGTTTCGCTCGAGAGAAAACTCGTTGAGCCGTAACCACGCAGGTACGGAACGATCACGCGGTAGCCCTTAGCTGACAGCAGTGGTGCTACCTCGGCGTAACTGTGAATGTCGTAGGGCCAACCGTGCAGCAGAATTACGGGCCGGCCGGTGGCTGGTCCAACTTCAGCATAGCCAACGTTCAAAACCCCCGCTTGAATCTGCTTGATTGGGCCAAAGGATGGTTGTGCAGGCTGAGCTTTAGCCTGATCCGTCAAACCCAATTCAGCGGCGACAATTGTCAACGCGGTGCTGGTAAGAAAATCTCGGCGGTTCTGAATAGACATCCTGAACGCACACTCCTCTAGCCACAGATAACACGGATTGATCCGGATTTACATCCGTGTTATCAGTGGCCTACTCTTACCGTAACGTCTTGAACGCAGCACGCAAGTCAGCCGTCAGGAGGTCCGGCTGTTCCCAGGCTGCAAAGTGACCACCTTTGTCGTGTTTGTTAAAAAAGATGAGGTTTGAATATGCTTTCTCCACCCAGCCTTTCGTCGGTACGTCGATGTCTTCTGGAAAGGCGCTTACTGCAACCGGAAGCTTGACGTTCTTCGGCGCGAAAAACGGTAGCTTGTTTTCCCAGTACAGACGCGCAGAAGACACGCCAGTGTTGGTCAACCAGTAGAGCGTGATGTTGTCGAGGATGTCATCGCGTGTGAGTCCCTCTTTTCCACCGTCGAAGACGCGGGCGATGAGATGGTAACTCCAGATGTCGTGATCGATTATCCACGCGGCGAGCGCCACAGGTGAATCAGCAATTCCGTAAAGTGTCTGCGGGCGGTTCCCCATTTCCATGGCATAGCCAAGTCCATATTTATAAAAGAAAGCGAGTCGATCGAACGATGCCTTCTCGTCAGCTGCGAGGCCAGCAGGCGGCTCGGCTCCCGTAAAAGCCGCGCCGTTGATCTCGTTCGGTATGGCGCCAGCCATGTTGGTGTGAATTCCAATCAATTCGGGAGGCGCCTGCACGCCCAGCTGATCGGTGACGATCGCACCCCAATCACCACCCTGCGCGACATACCTCGTGTACCCAAGACGCCTCATCAGAACGGCCCACGCGCTTGCGATTCGCTCCGGAGTCCATCCCGGCGAGGTGGGCTTGCCTGAAAAACCATATCCCGGCATTGACGGGATAACGACGTCGAAAGCGTCTTCCGCACTGCCGCCGTGTGCCGTTGGGTCGGTAAGTGGATCGATGATCTTCAACTGCTCGACAACGGAACCCGGCCATCCGTGCGTAACGATCAGCGGCAACGCGTTCTCATGTTTCGACCGAACGTAAATGAAGTGAATGTCGAGACCATCGATTTCGGTGACGAAGTTCGGATAAGAATTCAGCCTCGCTTCGACCTTTCGCCAGTCGTACTCTGTCGCCCAATAGCATGCGAGCTTCTGGGTCGTCGCGAGTTGCACGCCTTGTGTTGAATCTGTGACTGTTTCCTTCTCCGGCCACCGGGTGGCGTTGATGCGTCTGCGTAAGTCGGCAAGTTCCGCGTCCGGAAAACTCACCTGAAACGGACGAATCGCAGTCTTGTCGGGCGCCATCCCGGTGGCTTGTGTAGCAGTGGTTTGGGTCATGATCGTCTCCTTTTAAGCCTTTAACTTCGTAGCTGCCGTTTCACACAAATTTGTAAGACGGATTACACCACGAGGGCTGAGGAGAATCTATTGGACCAAAGTATCGATCGATACCTAGGTATGATGGACATTTGAGCCTGACAGGGGCATCCTTCTACCATGCCCGACCAACCGGAAAATCCGTCCGAGCAGGACCTCCTCGAACGACTCAGGCGCGCCGAGGAAGCCTTGCGCCTGAGTCGCATCGGGAGTTTTACATGGCGTGTGGCGACGGACGAGATCACCTGGTCGGAGCAGCTCTATCGCATCTTCGAGTTTGATCCACAACAAGCCGTCACGCTCGAACTGATCGGCACGCGGGTACATCCCGAAGACATTCCGTTGTTACACGACATGACCGAACGTGCACGGACTGCTGCGAGCGACT
>DATNFX010000339.1:0-18559 GCA_035606195.1 Pyrinomonadaceae bacterium | reverse complement strand
AGGTGCGTGAGAAAGTCTTCCTTCTGATCGCTCTGTGGAGCTCCAACATAAACCGCGCTCGCACTCCAGTCCTCCTCACGACCATAACCGTAAGCCTTCTCGAGGTCTTCCAGATTTTTGCGTACCCATGGCTCATCGCCGTTGCCGAAATATACAAGCGCCGCGTCGCACTCCCGCAGGTTCTTGTGGTGATAGTCCATGAGCGTCGCCGCAGTATCACCGTCGAGCCACGTAATCACTTCGAGGTTCTGCTTGAACAGGTATTCTTTGATTGGCCGGACGAGACTGCGATCGCGGTTTTCACAGATCAAATAAACCTGTTTCAGTTTTGAGCGTCCGTTTTGTTTGCCTGTTGCCACCACGGCGGGCGGATTCAGTTTTTCGACGATGCGCGTTTTCAAATCTTCGATGCTGGTCTGCAAGAGTTCAGCACCGCCGCCGATGCGTGTTTGCACGGCGGTGATGAATGCTTTTTGACGTTCGTCGGTGACTTCAAGTGCCGGCGTCATCAGGCCCTGCGGCATCCATAAGAGACGTGGGAACGATGAATCTTTCTCAGAACGTCGTGCAGCAACCTCTTCCTGAATCGCAACTATCGAACGCGGATCGTCTTCGGGCGCCGACCCGTAACGCTTACCGATCAGGTGAACTGAAAGGATCGAACGCCCAAGCGCTTTTTGTATTGCCGCTTCAGTTTCCTGCAACTCCTCGGTGGGCAACTTCTCTTCGGGCAGCACACCATAACCACGTTGTCGCAATTCGTCGCGCACGACGTCGCGCTCCTGGGTCAGGTCGGAAGTTGTTTCCGCGAGATAGATAAACTTTTGTGGGCCTTCCTTAGGTAGCTCCTTCGTCGTGTTCCGTTTGTCCGGATCTTTCACGACTGCCAACAGCGTCGAGATGTCCCACGCGAGCCGTCGTAGCACGGTCCAATATCTCGGATCTTTAGCCGGAACGACGTCGGGACTGAACTCGACCGGCATGTCTCCTTCCATTTCGTAAAAAGCGTGGCCGATGAGTTCGCGGAGTTGCTCCGGCTCCTTTTTCGCCAGGTGAAACAACAAGGGCGATTTGATCACTTTGAAGATTCGCGAGCGATGTGCGGGCGCGTTTGGAAGTGGCGGATTTTTGCTGAATGCTTCGAGTTCGCGGAGACACCAGTCTGACGTTACGTAGCGCGGAGTGACTATCGGAACAAACAATAACGAATTAGAAATGCCCTCTTCGATCGCGGCGCGCAGCAGCGCATCGCCGGTGAGGCTTCGCTGGTCGCGCCAGACTTTCGGTACATAACCAAGACTGCTGCTGATGAGTCGCGGCAATCGTTCGACGAGCAGATCTACCCAGCCTTTGACGTCACCTGCCGGATCTTCGTCATCAAGGTGTCCATAACTAATGAATATGTCGTATTTCGAGGGCATGCGCTGTTCTCAGGAATAACCGTGGAGATGAAGTCAAACCGAAGGCGTGTCGTGAAGAATGATGCCACAAAAAGGCACAAAAGGCACATAAAAACACGCAACACATTTTGTGATTCTTGTGCCTTTGTGGCTAATTAAGGTGAACAGATGCGGCAGGGTTTGAAGCCGTGCTGGATTGCTTCTGCGGAGGTCGCGAAGCCGACGCGATTCTTCGAGGTGATATGGTTCACCCAGTGACAATTTTCCAGATGATAGATTCCCAACACAAGGTTCCCGACAAACGGGTCCGTAGCAGTTGGTGTCACCGCGGTTGGCGGCAAATTCACCTGGGGCAAGTTCACGCGCGGATTCCATGAGCTTCGAAACTGCGCCTGCGGATCGGGTGGTGGTGGCGGCGCTGTCATCATGGGCGTTGACAGTGACAACGGGTTCAAGCTCCCTCGCTTGGCCTTCATCGACTCATCGATTGCGCGAACAAGGCCGAACGTAAAACAGCCGAGCGCGAGACACGCGAGAGCTGCAAACACGGACAGGAAAAACCCGAATCCGAGAAACTTGAGCAGAATGTAAGCACCCCAGTACCAGACCAGAAAATACTTTCGTACAAACTCCTTCGAGAAAATAAATGTGTTCCCCAGAACGTCCTGAGGATCCGTGACCAGGTTTGGCACCCCCGAAGAAGATGCAGGTGTGGTATTAAAAAGTGACTGGACTTGTGCTGAGTTGGGCGTCGACGGTACTGATGCTCCCCGCACACGCTCCTGCCATGGAATCCAGCGAACTGCTCTCGCCTCCGGAAGCGGCATCGCTGAAACAACTTCTCGTGTCTTTGGTGTGGTATCGATGTCAGCCGGCGCCGTCATCCATCCCGGCAGTGAAGTTTTAGTCTTAACGAGATCAAGAATCGACGGCACTTCATTCGGCGATCCCGTGGCGGCAGTGGCGAGCACATCCGCGAGTCGCAAATGTTCTGGTCCAAGTTCGCGGATCTTATTAAAGAGTTGCGACGAAGCGGGATCGGCGAAGTCTGTTTTCGTGAATAGCAGATTCTCGTCATGGTGCTCCTGCCAGAGAGCCGGACGCTCTGCGAGAGAAATTAGCGACAGGTAGATTACGAGAGAAGAGAAGTTGTCCAGTTTCTCGTCGAAGTGGGTGGCATTTCTGTTCGGGTGTTGATAGTGCTGATGACCAACCTCGCTGGCGGCCCAGCCCTCCATCTTCGTCACAAAGATTCCGTCGTGATCCACGAGACGCAACTGCCCGTGTTCGACGATGATGTTGCCGTGCTGAAGATCGCCATGCGCCATTCCGGACGTTCGCAGCGAGCTCAGCAGCCTTAGCCACTCTTCCGAAAGATGCAGCAACACCTCGGGTCGGTTGAGCATTTCCCCGATGTAAAGATCGAGCGTCGGACCCTCGATCCACTGCATGAACAGAATCGGAAATCTCTGGCCACCGACGAGAATTCCCTCAGGCGCGTAAGTGAACTCAGACAAGTAAGAGACGGGTGCGCTTATCAGATGTTCCTGAATGGCGCGGTATCGTTGATCGCGATCGCCGAGATACCCGCGAAAGCAGCGCACTGCAAAATCACCAGTGCCGTTCGGTGACTTCAATTTGTAGACGTAGGCAAACTGGCCCGACGTTACGAGCGGCATCCCGAGGCGGTCGACAGCAGGCATCGTCTTCCGCAACAGCGGGTGCGCAAAACAGATCGAGGGACACTGAATGGCCTCAGTAAAATATCTCGCAGAAGGCCAGTTCTTCGAGACGGTCCCGGTTTGTGAGGGCGAAACTGCCACTAACTCTTACTCCGTTTGATTTCGATCCGGACGATGGCGAGATCGTCGTTTCTTATTCTGCCAGCCATTCGCTCCGTGTCAAAGAATTCCTGCAACTCTCCATCCGATTTGACACTTAAAAACTCAGGAACGTCGAGATCTTTGTTCTCAAACCGTTGCAAACACCACGACGCCGCGGCATCAGACAGCAACAGCAACACGTCCCCAGCCTGACAAATGCCGGAATCCGTCACGACGGATTGCATACTGGTTTCGTGTAAAGATGAATCCGAGGCTACCAGCACCGGCGCCGAGTTGAAACTTTCCGAGCATTTAAGAGGCAAACTCTTGACGAGAGTTCCCTTGCGACAGTGCAGCAGACACGTATCGCCGAGTGCTATCGCCTTCCATGAGGCGGATTCGTTTTTGAGGTCCAACTCCACTCCAACGAGCGCCGCAAATGAGCCTTTACGTGCCTTTTCTTCGGAATACCACGACAGAGTTAGACCATTCCAGGAGTCGTGAAGTTCCCGTCCTTCAGCGGCGACCCATTCGCGAAATTCTTCTAATGTCAGTGTGGATTTACGTTGTACCCAGTGTTGGGCCAGTCTCTCAGCCCAGTTGCGTGCGTCGAATGCTTCGGTGGCTCCATCGGCAACGGCGAACCGGCAAGTTTGTGTATCGACGGCAATGGCATCTTCACATTCAGAGGCTTCATGGTCCAACTTAGGCAGCAACAACTGCCGCAGTTGCAGATCCCAGGTAGTACTCTGTTTGGCTGAACTCAAGCCGGCTCCGTTCTATCATCCATCCATCTGTAGGGAGTCATGCCGGTAAGGCTGGTGCCGATTTCGTAAAACTGAACGATGGATGATGGATCTCCATTGAAGACAAAACCTCTGGAGCCTTCGAGTGCGTTGACTCCGAGTTGTGCTGCGGCCGCAAGGAAGTTGGTCGGCAATCTACTCGAGATATCAAAGAGTGTGCGTGCGAATCCGTCGGGAAGAGACGTCTCTTCCGTTGGGTATTCAATCTTCGCAGATCGCCGCGTGGAAATATGGCAGTTGAATAAAAGGACCGTGCCGTCGTCAGTGCCGAGTGACATGATTTGCCGGCCAATCTCATTCGGATCGCCATCGCTGGATTCACCGTCGGTGAGATGCAGGACAGTGGGTGGAAATCCGCGCGGATGTTCGAGCAGCCAGCCTCTCAGAATCTCCTGCACGCGTGTCAGTGCTTCGCACATCGGCGTCTTGCCGTCGGCAGCGGGATGAATCCACACCGGATAACGAACCGGAATCTCCACCCAGCCGCCCCCGCCGTCTGAAACTCTCTTGTAGCTGCTCTTGACTTGCAGTGGGTAGTCGGCGACGTGCGCAATCGGGACGATAGGTCGCCCGCCAAGTTCACCGGAAAAACAGCTGCCGACACTGCGTCCATAGCCGATCACGGACACGTGATAGTAATTCCTGACTTCTTCTGTCTTGGTGCAACGGATCACGAGATCGTGCAGCGTGTGATTAACGACTTCGGCAACAAAATCGGACTTTTTCCGTGCCGAATCGCCGCTGAACGGATCGCCCATCGAGCCGGACTGATCGATCAGAAGAATGATACAGGTGGGGTTTGCGCGGGTAATCTGGGCCGAATACATCGCGCCTATTCTAGTAGAGACGGGCGCGTCCCCAAAGTGCGGAGGATGCCCAGGTAGATAACGAGGGACAAAACAGTTGTTGCCTCAGACAGAATATCTGAAATGAGCGCAGCCACCACTTGTAACGGCCCGACAGCGATGCCGTTGAATGCAAGCCAAGCCACGAGGATAGTCACCGGAGCACTGGCAACGCCTAGCATCACGCTCATCAGAAATGTCGCTCCGAGAATATTCCATTTATAGCCCCTGGTCAGCGCGTAGCTACGTTTCAGTATTTCCCCTGGCGAGCCGCCTTCCAGGACGGCTACAGGGTAAACGAGTTCAAATGCAAGAAACAGGACGATGCCCGGAATAATCAACATCACAAGGCCGACACCGACCATAAACCACACCATGACAGTGCAAAGCAAAACTTTGACGACCTTACTTATACCGAAGCGATACGATTCGTTGATTCCGGGAGCCACGCCGGTTTGCATCACTTTCATCAGTGCGTAGATCAGTGCTGGAGCAATCAGGACATTGCAGAAGATCTGTAGTGCAAATGTACCGAGGCCTAACTGCCAATTGCCGCGAGTCTCGCCGACGCTTAGTACCTTAAAGATTTCAAATGGAGTGACGATGACGAGGACGAGCTTGGTAATCAGCCATATGTTCTTTGAGAAGATCGTAACTGCCGACCCAAGGGCCTCGAAGACACCGTCAAAAGGTTTGATTGCGTGAATTAGAAGAGGACTACTTCTGGGAAACTCAGGGTAAAACGTGCGTGGAGTTTCGGAATAACCAGCAGACGGACTCAACTCGAGACCGCAAGCCTTGCAGATCTCATTGGAGAGAACGTTGACAACTCCACAGCGAGTACATTTAACGTTGGTCATGAGGTCCTTTCACGCGAGGCGAGTCGCACGAGGAAATCTACCACAGAAGCGCCGGAAAGCAAGGGTTTCTCTTGCGGCGACCCTTTCAGAGTCTGTCGGGAAATTAATGATGATGGAAATGAACAAGTCAGGAAGAGGGGCTTGCTCCCGCTGCGGACCTGATTCACGTAGAAGCGGGGGCAAGCCCCTCTTCCTGACTTGTTCATTTCCATCATGACTCATGGTTCGCCGCGTGAGAAACCCTTTCAGGGTTGTACGGTTTTCGGAGGTTGTGATCCTAGGGTTGTCGCTAACGCTCCAACCCCAGGCTGAGGTTAGCGAACGCCTTCGGCGTTGATCCCAATTCAAACTGATGCACTACTTTCTATCGGGTACCGGCATCAAATTGAAATTTGATGAATACGCCGAAGGCGTTCGCAAACCCAAGCCCAGGGTTCGAGCGTAGCGAGAACCCTGGGGATAAAATCAAATAGCGAATCAACCCTGCAAGGGTTCCTCTTGCGCTCCAACCGTGGGCTGCGGTTAGGGAACGCCTTTGGCGTTATGACTGCAGGTACAAACCGCCATGAAAACAAATCGGCCGTTTTGGACATTATGGTTGTCGTGCTAATTTCCTCCCGCATTTTCCTTGACTACTTGCGGGAATTGCATTTAAGTTCGCGATTGTTTGCTCATTAGCTCATCTGAATGATCTGCCCAGGGTCATTGTTAACATGACCCCTTCCGGTTACCCGCAAAGGAGTCCCCCATGTCCGAGAAAGAAACCGCCGTCGCTGTAAATCTAACCTCCCCGCCGAAGGAAGCGCCTGAAAACGGATCGCAAAAATTTGCCGGCAACGGATCCAAACCCGCCACTCCTAACACGATAGTACCGCCGAGAAAGAGCGAAAACGTAGAACGCGCGAAAGTGCTGCTGCGTGGCGGACAGGCTGATCCAGAGTCCATGTTGAAACTCGCGAAAGCTCTTAAAGGGGAAATGAGATTTACCTACGCGCGCCGGCTGTTGTTGCGTGCGAGCAAACACAAGGAGGCCGTAAGCGATAAGGATCTGCGTCTTGTGATCCATCAGCAACTCGCGCTCTGCACTTACAAAGACGAAGACTTGCCTGCCGACGAGCGACTCGATCGCGCGCTCGACATACTTCATGAAATTTCCGATTTTGCGACAGAAACAAACCAGGAAACGCTTGGTTTGATCGCCGCTGTGTATAAGCGGAAGTGGGAAGTTGACGATCAACGCCAGAATCTCGAACGCTCGCTTTTCTATTACCTGCGTGGTTACAAACAGGGATGCGAGGGCGATCAGGGATATAACGGGATCAATGCTGCTTTTATTCTGGATCGTCTTGCCTCTCTTGAAGAAGGCGAAGCCGAAAAAGCGGGTAGCCCGTCGGTTGTTGCGGCAGGTCGCCGCAAATACGCGCGCCAAATCCGCGAAGACGTCGTCAAAAAGGTCGGACCGCTAATTGATGATGCGAACCACAAGAAGGTCGCTAGTGAATGGTGGTATTACGCCACTATGGCCGAGGCTCATTTCGGCCTTCACCAATACAACGATGCTGCTGACTATTTAATTAGAGGACTAAACGCCACCGAATCTGTTTTCGAATGGGAACTCGAAACGTGCGCGCGCCAACTCGCCTCACTCGCGCGACTTCAATCACCTCCCGGTATTCAAGCAGGACGCGAAGCTCTGCAAAAAGCCTTTAAGTCGTTCAACGCTGATGCCATAACACGCACGGCATTCGCGGGCAAAGTTGGTTTGGCTTTGTCGGGCGGTGGATTTCGTGCCTCGCTTTATCATCTCGGCGTGCTTGCACAACTCGCCGAACTAGACGTTCTTCGCAACGTCGAAGTTCTATCGTGTGTATCGGGCGGTGCTATCGTTGGTGCTTACTACTATCTGAAGGTTCGACATCTACTCCAGGAAAACCTCGATAGAGATATTACTCGTGAAGACTATATTCAGATCGTCCGGGAAATGATCGACGAGTTTGTGTCCGGCGTACAAAAGAATATTCGCACTCGCGTCGCAGTGAATCCATTGAAAAACTTCCGTATGTTCTGGAGCACTGATTATTCAAGAACCGTCAGAGCTGCGGAGTTGTATGAGCAATATCTCTATTCGCTTGTAAAGGATGGTCATCCGGTAAAAGATCCGCGGTACCTGAACAAGTTAACGGTTGCGCCGCTTAAAGAAAACGGAGGCCGTCCCGAAAAAGACGAGACTTTTAATCCCAAGTATCAAAACTGGAGGCGCAGCTCGAAGATTCCTATCCTCGTGCTGAACGCTGCCACGCTAAACACAGGTCACTCATGGCAGTTCACGGCTTCCTGGATGGGTGAAGCTCCGGCGGGAATTGATACCGATGTCGACGGTAACGATCGACTGCGCCGCATGTACTACTCAGAAGCACCGGAAGGCTACAAGCAAATCCGGCTGGGTCACGCAGTAGGTGCTTCAGCCGCCGTACCCGGAGTCTTCGAACCGTTAACGATGGACAATCTCTATCCCGATCGCATCCTGCGTCTGGCGGATGGCGGCGTCTGTGACAATCAGGGAGTCGACACGCTGCTGGAGCAGGATTGCAAAGTCGTTCTCGTCAGCGATGCGAGTGGACAAATGGAATCGCAGGCTGCCTCCAGCCGTAAAATACTTGGCGTGTTGTTGCGCACGAATGACATCTTTCAGGCCCGCATCCGAGTGGCTGAGTATCAGGACTTGAGCGGTCGACGTCGTTCGAATCTTCTGCGTGGCTTCATGTTTGTTCACTTGAAAGGCGATCTCGACGTGGATCCGGTTGACTGGATTGATTGCCTTGATCCGTACGAGCCTTGTGAGGATGTGCGACCGCAATGGCGTCGCGATCGCTATACGCGGTATGGCATCGGCAAAGACGTGCAACAACTCCTCTCGGCGCTTCGCACGGACCTTGATTCTTTCTCAGAGGCAGAGGCTTACGCGTTGATGACCAGCGGGTATCGCATGACTGAGTATCAGTTTAAGGAAGGGAAGTGTGTTGAGGAGTTTTATAAACCGGAGCAGAATGAAAAGTGGAAGTTTCTTGAAATCCAGGAGTTCATGCGGGGGTCGGGAAAAGGCAATGAATACTTGAAGACTCTGCTTAGTGCTGGAAACAGTCTCGCCTTTAAGGTCTGGCGTTTCGATTCGTTGCTGAAAACGATTTTGCGTGTAGTGTTGGTCATAATCGCGCTTGGGATAGTGGCGGTTATTTACAATTGGTGGGCGTCGTCGCTGCCGATGGCAGATCGAGTGGCGGATTTTCTGCAAAGCCTGGGAGAATCTGTAAGAACCACCACCACAGCGCAGGTCGCAAATTATGTCTTTAAGTTTGTCAGCACAACCGTTGCGCTCATGGTATTGGCTAAAGTACTCACGACGTTCTTTGGTACATTCGTGTCGGAGAATGCCTTAAGGCTGATACGCTGGAAAGATAATCTGCGGCGAGTGGCGATAGCCGTCGTCATCAGCACGTTTGGTTGGGTGGCGGCTATCATCCATCTTTACATTTTCGACAAGCGCTTCTTGAGTCTCAGCACGCTGGAGAAGATAAAACAAAAGAACGGCTAAACTTTTACGGAGGATCTATGTCTCTTTGGGGCCACCTGGAAAATCGATACAACACGCAACGGCCACGAAAACTGCTCGCCCTCGACGGCGGCGGAATTCGCGGTGTCATGACGCTTCAAGTCCTGATCAAAATGGAAGACCTGCTCCGTGAGAAGAGCGGGCAGGGAGAAAACTTTCGACTCTGCAACTATTTCGATTACATCGGTGGTACCAGCACGGGCGCAATCATCGCCGCCGGACTGGCTATCGGTAAGTCTGCACGGTTCCTTTCTGATTTTTATCAGAAAGTTGGCCCGGCAATGTTCGAGAAGGCTTTCATTCTGCAGCGGCTGAAACATCTATACAAAAGCGAGCCGCTCACGGAAAAGCTGAAGGACGTTTTTGGCGCCGACACGACGCTCCGTTCCGACACGCTTAAGTGTCTGTTGCTGGTGGTTACACGCAACGTCACTACTGATTCTCCCTGGCCCATCAGCAGCAATCCATACGCGAAGTACAACGACCCCAGCCGGCCTGACGATAACAGGAATATTCCTCTCTGGCAGCTGGTGCGCGCCAGCACTGCCGCGCCCGTGTTCTTTCCTCCCGAGGTGGTGCAATGGGATCCAAACGATCCATCCAAGGCTTTTCTGTTTGAGGACGGTGGTCTCACGCCTTACAACAACCCTGCCTTTCTGATCGCTCGCATGGCTACGCATCCTGCTTACCGGCTGGGCTGGCCCACGGGCGAACAGAATCTCCTCGTGATGTCTGTCGGTACCGGTTCTGCGGCGACGGCCGATGCCGATGTTGATGGTGGCGGTAAGAATGCTTTCTCGAATCTCGTCAGTTTTCCCGGCGCGCTAATGTACGGGTCGGCTGTGGATCAGGACATCAACTGCCGCATCATTGGTCGTTGTATACACGGGGGTGAGTTCGATAAAGAGCTCGGACGTTGCGACACCGAGATCGATCGTGAAGTTGGCGATCTTGTTTATCGCGACGAGCCGGTTCCTGGCGATCTTGGCCGCCAGTTCATCTACGCGCGTTACAACGCCGAACTCTCGAAAAAATGGCTTGAGAAGCGCGGCCTCGGAGACGTTGATCCGGCGAAGGTTTCGCAACTCGATTCAATTAAGGCCATCCCCGATTTGATCCGGGTGGGCGAGGCGTTGGCGAAAGAAGTAAAGATCGAACACTTCTGTCTCGATCGCTTCGGGCAGTTCTACTAAGAGAGTGACGTTTGGCTTATAGTTCGAATCATTCTTGGATCGGGTCAGTACAGGGAGCGGTAGCGACCTGGTCGAACATGGAAGTCGAGAATCATAGGAATCTTACGGACCAGGTCGCTACCGCTCCCTGTACTGACCCGATCCAAGAATGATTCCTACCTTTGGGGCAGAGCCTGGAGAGTGAGAGTTAACCGAAATGCGAGCCTTTATCATTCGGCCCTTCGGCACGAAGAACGATATTAATTTCGACGATGTCGAAAAGCAGCTGATTGATCCTGCCCTCAATCGATTGGACATCACTGGTCGTACGACGATGGAGATTCGCCGGCAGGGAAACATTCGTCTCGATATGTTTCAAAGGCTCTTGACCGCCGACGTCGTCATAGCGGATATCTCGATTCAAAACGCCAACGTTTACTACGAACTCGGGGTGCGTCATGCATTGCGTGGAAAGCACACCTTCATGATTCGTGCCAGTGGCGCTGACTTGAAGACCGACGAGGTTCCTTTTGACCTAAAAACTGATCGTTACCTCACCTACGATGGAAAAAATCCAGCGGCCAGTGTCGATGATCTGTGGGCAGGTCTTAAGCAAACCCTGAACTCTAAGCAGCAAGATAGTCCGGTCTTCCAAATGTTGCCTGATCTTGCAGAACAAGAGCGGGCCCGATTTCTTCCCATTCCGCTCGACTATCGCGAGGAGGTCGAACGCGCTACTGAGAAAAAGGAACTTGGCGATTTGGAATTACTGGCTGCAGAGGCGCGCGGTTTCGAATGGGAACTCGAAGGGCTACGGTTGGTCGGAAGGGCCCAGTTCAAGCTGAAGGCGTTCGAAGGCGGACGTGCAACGTGGGAAGCTATTCGAAGGAATAACGATCAGGATGTGGAAGCAAATACTCTCTTGGGGACCATCTATCAGAGGCTTGGTGATCTGACTAGTTCCGATCTGGCTTTGAAACGTGTGCTTGCGATAAAAGGTCTGGAGCCGAAAGCGCGCGCTGAAGTGCGTTCACTGGTGGGCCGTAACGCCAAGGTGAGATGGACTGACGAATGGAGTCAGATTGCTTCATTGCCGGACCGTCAGCAACGGGCGCTCCGTTCCGGGTTTTTGAAAGACTCGCTCGAGGCCTATGAGGCGGCTTTCAACGAGGACCTTAACCACTTCTACTCCGGACTAAATACGCTCGCGATGCTCACGATTCAGACGAAGTTAGCCGAACTGTTACCAGAGGTGTGGGCGGAACCTTTCGACGATGATGGTGAAGCGGCGCGTGAGTTGGAGTCGCACAGGAAGCATATCCAAAAGCTGTCAGGATCAGTAGACCTCTCGCTAAAGTCGATGGCAGAGCGCAATAAAAGAGAAGAGGTTACTGATATCTGGGTCGAGATCAGTGAAAGCGATCTCTGCTTCCTGACTTCGAACAAACCAGGGAAAGTTTCAACCCTTTATCGCGATGCGCTGGCAGGCGCAAAAGATTTTGAAATTGATGTCGTCCGGCGGCAAATGACTCTCTACCAGGACCTCGGTTTACTTCACGAAAACGTACAGGCAGTAATGGGTGTTCTGGATGGGAACGTAGCACCTGCCCCACCTGCGGCAGCGTCTGCGCCGCGACGTGTCCTTCTTTTTACGGGCCACATGATCGACGCTCCTGATCGTGCGGAGCCGAGATTTCCACCGAGTAAGGTTGATGTTGCGAGAGAAAAGATTACCGAGGCCATCACCTCTGAGCAGAAGATTTCAGGCGGGATCTCGTACGGCGTGGCCGGGTGTGCCAGCGGTGGCGATATCATTTTTCATAAAGCGTGTGAGGCGCTGGAAATTCCAACTCGCATTTTTTTGGCGCTCCCACGAGAACTTTATATTCGAGCATCAGTTGCGCCCGCAGGCCCGGATTGGGTTGAGGAATTCAATCGCCTGGTGCGATTGCGTCCATTTCGTGTGCTGGGCGAGTCGGAGGAGTTGCCCACATGGCTTCAGGAAAAACCCGACTACAATATCTGGCAACGTAACAACCTTTGGAATCTGCACAACGCTCTCGCCGCCGTGGGTGGTGAGAATGTGACGCTGATCGCACTTTGGAACGGCGCGACTGGCGATGGTCCAGGCGGGACCGCTGATATGGTTCAGAAAGCACAAGCGCGCGGCGCCAAGACAATCATCCTGGACACTAAAAAAATCTTCGCGGACTAGCAACTATCACAGTGATGGCTCGAATCTTAAAATCTGCGTAATCTGCGGATACTAAACCAGAACCGGCAGCGATCGTTCGATAGCATCAAACGCCGAGCCGAGCAACTCCTCGCCGGCGAGATAGACCATCCGGAAGTATCCCGCCCGCGGATCGCTTCCGAATCCCGAACCATGCACCACCAACACATTGGATTTTTCCAATAAGTCGAGTACAAACTGCTCGTCTAATCGATCACCCATGTCTTCGACCTTGATCATCAAATAGAACGCAGCTTCGGGAAGCGAACAGCTCAGTCCATCGATACGAGCAACACGCTTGGCAGCCAAGTCACGACGCTTCCGAATCTCTTCCTTGAACTCGTCAATTGACCGTCGATTGCCTTGCAGCGCCGGCTTAATCGCGTATTGCGCGGGTGTCGGCGAACAGAGACGCCCGCCTGCAAGTTTAGTAACTGCCTCCATCAGCTCACGCGTGCGCGCCGGCGGAGTGAGACGCATCCAACCGACGCGCCAACCGGAAAGCATGTGTGTTTTCGAGAGGCTCTCGAGCACTGCCACAGTCGCGCCTGAACCGATGGAGAGCACTGAAGCAGACGTCGGCGCCTCTTCGAAGCAGAGATCGCGATAGACCTCATCGCTGATCACGAGGAGATCGTGTTCTGCGGCGAGTTCGAGAAGTCGTCGCGTTGTTTCATCCGGCGTAATCGCACCCGTGGGATTACTCGGATTGATGAGAATGAGGGCGCGCGTCCGCTCATTGATAAGCGACCTGATCTCATCCAACGAAGGCTGCCAATTCGTTTTGTGATCCAGGTAATAGTAACGAGCACGCGCATCGAGCTTGTTTATGATGGCGGCATAGATTGGATAACCGGGACCGGGAAGTATGACTTCATCGCCCGGATTCAGCAGGCTGGTGAGCAGGAGATCCGCGCCTTCCGACGCTCCGGACGTGATGAGCACATTTGCTGGGGACGTCTCTGATCCGAGTGCGGTAGCGTATTCGGCGACCACCTCACGCGCCGAACGCAATCCGGCAGAGTGGGAGTAGCCGGTAAAGTTGTCGCGTGTTGCGCGTGCAACGGCGTCGATAATTTCTGCGGGCGGTTTAAATCCGAAGGCCTGCGGATCGCCGATATTCAAGTGGATAATCTTGCGGCCCTGTCGCTCCAAAGCTTCCGCGGCATTGACTACATTGCGAATCGCATAATGAAAATTGGCTGCACGTTCCGATGGATGGATCATGGCGGGCATTATAGCCTTAAAAGTCAGAACCTGGCTTGGACACAGTCAGAACCACCTCGCGGTAGCGGGTGGGTGCCGCGCAGCGTTTTTTTATGGAGCCTACGGCGTACCCACCCGCTACCGCGAGGTGGTTCTGACCCTGTCCAAGTGCGATTCCTGACTTTCGAAGGCTTGGTTGAGATCGTCAATCAGGTCGTCCACATCTTCGATCCCAACGGAAATCCGCACGAGATCCGAAGGTGGCGCCAGCCGGTCTCTTAATGCACCGGGAATACTGGCGTGCGACATTCGACACGGCAAACTGATCGTAGAACCGACCGAACCGAAGCTCACTGCGACTTTGAACAATCTTGTCGACTCGACGATTTGAGCCGACAGAGTCTCGTCGCCCGTTGTGAAGCACACGACGGCGCCATTGCCATCAGCTTGCTGCCGATGAACTTCGTGTCCCGGATGAGTCGCGAGTCCCGGATAAAAAACTTGCTTGGCTTCGGGGCGTGTCTGGAGGAATCGTGCGATCTTCTCAGCGGAATTATTTTGTCGTTCGACTCGCAGTGCCAGCGTCTTCAAGCCGCGCAACAGCAGCCACGATTCAAATGGACTCAGACCCGCTCCTTCCGCGTTCTGTTGAAACGAGAACTGTTTATGAAGTGCCCCGTCGTTTGTGATCAAAGCGCCGGCTGTAACATCGCTGTGACCGCACAGAAACTTTGTCGCCGAATGAATTACAACATCCGCGCCGAGGTTTAGCGGTTGCTGGAAAACGGGGGACAACATCGAATTGTCGACAGCCAGGTAAGCGCCGGTTTCTTTTGCTATTGAACTGAGCTTGCGTATGTCTGTGATGCGAAACAGCGGATTGCTCGGCGTCTCAATCAGGAACAAACGGGTTCGATCGCCGGCAGCCCTCCGAACTTCAGTTTCGTTGGTCGTATCAACGTAGCTTACGCCAATGTTCAAACGCGCCGTGAGTTGGTCCAATAGTCTGACGGTTCCGCCATACAGATCGTCACCGGCGATGATCTCTTCGCCAGGACGAACAATTCGGGTTAACGAAGTGAGGGCAGCCATTCCGCTGGCGAAGGCGCAGGCGTGGGCGCCGTCTTCGAGATCGGCGAGTTGTTGTTCGAGCAGTGTGCGCGTGGGGTTTCCACTGCGGGTGTAGTCGAATTCGCCAAACTCCGTGGCGGTGGGCTGTTCGAAGGTGGCGGTCTGATAAATTGGCGGAACGATCGCGCCGTAAGCGTCATTACCTCGACCGAGCTGAACGCAGCGAGTAGATGGTCTCATGCTACACACTCCTGTTCTACCTCAGACGCATTGATCAAATCGCGACGAAGGTCGAATAGATCGCTCATGACTGCTTCGGTTGTGGGCCAACGTCCCGCGCCGCGCCCGCTAACTGCCCATGACTTTCCAGGATGAGAGTGGATCAGCAAACAATTTTCGACACCATTGATGGATGCGAGCGGATGATCGAGTGGCAATTCAATCGGAGCGACACTTGCGGCGAAGCCTGTCGACGTGCGGCGGCACTCGGCGACTAGTCGTGTTACGTGTCCATTGTTTCTGGCCTCTCTAATCTTGCTTGGGTTCAGACTCTCGATGCCGTGTTTCTCGATTGATCGCAATGGCAGTTCGATGTCGAAAGCCGCACGAGCGAGCAAGACTAACTTCTGTGCCGCGTCAGTGCCGTCAAGATCGAGCCTCGGATCGCGTTCGGCGTAGCCATTCGCCTGAGCCGCAGCGATGGCCTGCGATAAATCGCTTCCATTGACCAACTCGTCGAGGATGAAGTTTGTTGTGCCGTTCAATACCCCAGAGATTGAATGCAAGGATGAGTAGCGTCGAACACGGCTTATTGTTTCAAGAGCAGGCATCACGCCGCCGGCTGCAGCGCTGTAACGCAGCGTCGCGCCGTTCGAGGCGAGTCTTTGCAGTGTCGTGAAGTCGCCGGCGAGTAAGGCTTTGTTTGCTGTAACTACGCTTCGTCCGAGTCGCAGAGCTTGTGAAACTAGCGTTCGAGCCGGTTCGATTCCTCCGAGCAATTCGACTACGACATCGACGGGCTGTGCAATCAATGCATCCAGATGCGGCGTTAAGACTTTGACCGGCACACCACTGTCAAGGTTCCGCGTGCCGACGGCGAGTACACTAAACAATTCCGGGAGTGCTGCGAGACGTTCATATACTCCACCGCCAACAGTTCCGCAGCCGAGTAAAGCAACGCGCAACGGTCTGGTCGGACGTTCGGAGAGCGCAACCGAATCGGCGTATGGCCCGATTTCTGTTGCCCGACACGATCCAATACTCGAAACACTGAATCGCAAGCGCTGCCGTTCTGAAAACTCGATCGCTTTGCGTTGCACTACCGCGCCGCCGATCCGTGCGGCAGTCGCATAACTTACACGCGAATAGCGCGCTGGTGATGATCCGGATTGCGAGTTGGGATCGCTCGTGTAAAGCCCGTCGACGTCCTTGATGAGTCGACATGTTCCGCCGAGTTGTTGAGCGAGAAAGAGTGCAGTTAGATCGGAACCGCCACGACCCAGCAACGTTGTTTTGCCGGAGCGACTCCTACCGACAAAGCCGGGCAAAACCACGATGCCCTTTCTAAGCGCTTTATTAATGCTACTGGTATTAACCGATGTCAGGTTCGCATCCAGGGTTGGACCATCGGTGATAAGACCGGCGGTTTCGGCATCCAGCACTGTCGCGGGAATTCCCGATCGATTGAGCGCGAGACCAAGCAATACGGATGAAGTGGCTTCTCCGGTCGCCAGCAGTGCAGCAACTAGCGCGTCGTCTGGCTGCTCGCAAACCGAATGCGCACGCTGCGTTAGCTCGTCAGTCGTATTACCAAACGCCGAAACAACTACGACCACCTGAAAACCGTCTCGCCACCAGCGATAGATCTCGTGGACGGCAGTCGGCAAGTCGGTTTCGTTGCGCAGAACAGAGCTGCCAAATTTCAAAACGATGATCCGGTTTTCACTCTGCATTAGGCTGCTCCTTTCGTTTGCGCAAGCGCCTGAGTGAGGTCGCGAATGATGTCGAGTGGATCTTCAAGCCCGACTGACAGACGTACGAGACCGTCCGTTATGCCTGCGGCTTGCCGTTGTGCTGCCGGAACATCGGCGTGAGTCATCGAAGCGGGATGTGTGATCAGTGTTTCTGCAGACCCGAGGTTTTCAGCGAGTGCACAGAGCCTCACGTTGTTCATGAGACGAATGCCGGCCTCGACTCCACCATCAACCTCGAAAGCTATGAGTGCACCACCGGCGGTTTGCTGCTTGCGCGCCAGTTCAAATTGCGGAAACGAATCGAGCCCCGGATAGAGCAGTTTCGTCACGCGCGGATGTGCTTCGAGGAAACAGGCAATTCTTAGGGCGTTATCAGAATGCTGGGCCATACGCAGCCCGACTGTTTTCACGCCCTGGAGTGTCAGCCATGCAGGGAAGGGAGACTGAATTGCGCCGGTTGCGTTGCGTGTGAATGAGAAGCGTTCGTGCAGTTCCGCATCACTCGTGATCAAAGCGCCGCCAACGGTTGCATTGTGTCCTTCGATAAACTTCGTCGTCGAGTGAAGCACCACGTCGGCGTGCAGTTCAAGTGGACGTTGCAGCGCGGGTGTGAGCAACGTGTTATCGACAACCAGAAGTGCGCCTGCTTCGTGCGCGATCTTTGCGGCGAGTTCGATGTCGGTGAGTTGGAGCGTCGGATTCGCAGGTGATTCGATGAAGACAAAGCGAATAGGTTTTGCAGTTACTGCCTCGCGTAGAGCCTGCTCGTCTGATGTGTCAACAAACTCTGCTGTGACTCCAAAAGGAGCGAGCACCTGATTGAACAGCCGTACTGTTCCTCCATAGACGGCTTGCGAAACAACGACCGTGTCGCCGGCGCGCAACAGCGCAAGACAGAGTGCGGTGGTGGCGGCGAGTCCTGTTGCGTAACACGTACAGTACTCGGCGCCTTCGAGCGCTGCGAGGCGACGCTCGAGTGCTGACACGGTTGGATTCGCAGACCTGCTGTAGGTAAAACCCTTGTCTTTGCCGACAGCCTCCTGGCGATAGGTTGTAGTTTGATAGATCGGAGTCAGTAACGCGCCGGTTGTTGGATCGGCGACTGCTCCGGCGTGTAGAGCGAGAGTGTTGAAGTTTTGAACTTCAGATAATTGTGCGACTGCGGTTCCCATATAGCCCTCCTTCGGACGAAACTCTCGTGACGAAGCGAAGGCTGAAACTGGGCTCAACTAAACTAGGGCGGGCGGGAAAATAAAAACCCCGCGCCTCAGAGTGCGCGGGGTTTCGATGAAAGCTGGAAATCCTCCACGGCTCTTTAGCAGTTTTTAACGTGGAGCAAGTTGCCTTAAATCGCCACGAACAATATTTCAAAGATAACGTGAGTGACTTATCTCACAGCCACTCTAGCCCTGTCAAACTCTTCTCCACAGATTACACAGATTCTTTAAAACTAATCTGTGGATAACCTGAACGCCGCCATCTCGTGATCGTTGCGCACGAGCAGAACGTTGCCGACTAGTACCGGATGGTTCCACGTCTTGCCTTGCAGAGCAGGGAAGT
>DATNFX010000338.1:0-6738 GCA_035606195.1 Pyrinomonadaceae bacterium | reverse complement strand
CGTGCTCTCGACCTCGCACTCACACGAGGTGGGCTGGATGCAGTGTTCAATGGTCCCGACGGAATCCAGGGAACTGACGACGATTTTGACGCGATTCTATTTCCACAGAATCGCGGTGCGGCTGCGCCGGCGAAGGCTGGTTACCCGAGCATTGTAGTTCCGGGAGGATTCACCCCACCGGCTGGACCAGTCATCAATCCAGCACCGTTCGGCGTAACGTTTACCGGCCGCGCCTTCAGCGAACCAAGACTGATCGCACTGGCGTATGCATACGAGCAAGCGACTAAACTTCGTCAACCGCCCGCGAGTGCACCAGCACTCCCTAGCGATTTCGTGAGCCGGCGGTAAGATTGATCCACAAATGTCGGACGTACTGTAGGGGCGGCCCTCCGTGGCCGCCCGTGGTTTGTGTACGAGTTCACGAAGCAACGGCCTCGGGTTGGCGAACACGATCAAAACCACGGGCGGCCACGGAGGGCCGCCCCTACAGTACGTTCCACAAACTTATTTCGGATTTGAAGACTGTCAAAACTTACAGTAGTTCGCAATTCCGGTTTCAAATACAGTCCACAGCCTGTGTCACCTATGAAGCCCGCCACGCAGCCGGACCGCGAATCTGAACGCCGTCAGTTTCCCAATTTGATGGATACCTTGATTCGCATCGCGGTGCTCGGCGGTTTACTGTACCTTTGCTTTCGAGCCATTTCACCGTTTCTCAACCTCGCTGTTTGGTCGATCATCCTCGCGGTCACACTGTATCCGTTGCATCAAATGCTGGCTCGACGAATCGGCGGACGACAGAAGCTGAGTTCGGTCATTTTTGCACTCCTCGGCGTTGCTTTAATCGTCGTTCCAACCTGGTTGCTGATGAATTCGTTTGCCGACTCCATTCAAAGGTTCATCGGCGCGGTCCAACAGAACTCACTCCACATACCACCTCCACGTGAGAGCGTGAAAAATTGGCCCATCGTGGGCAAGAATCTGTACGACGTTTGGTCCAAGGCGGTCGCCGATCTACCGGCGCTGGTCCAAAGCTTTCAGCCGAAGATTAGCGCGCTAGCTCGAGATGCCCTGTCGATGGTGGCGAGCATCGGTGGTACGATGTTGTTATTCCTCGCCTCGTTCTTTGTTGCCAACATCGTAATGGCTTACGGCGACTCAGTTGCGCGCGGTGGACGAGCTGTCTTCGCCCGCGTGGCCGGCACGGCCAGGGGTGAGGCGCTTGTGAAGCTTACACTTTCAACCATCAGAGCCGTGGCGCTCGGTGTCGTCGGTGTTGCAGCCATTCAGGCGCTACTCATCGGCCTGGCGTTGTTGTTCGCCGGCATACCAGTCGCGGGTGTGCTAGCGATCATCGCGCTCGTATTGTGTATTGCACAAGTGCCGGCGCTAGTCGTCACCCTTCCGGTAATCATTTACATATGGACCAGCGGTCATTACAGCAGCGGGGCTGCGATTATGCATACCATCATCCTGCTGCTATGCGGCCTTGCCGATAACGTCTTGAAGCCACTCATGCTCGGCCGCGGCGTTGCCGTGCCAATGCCGGTGATACTCTTCGGTGCACTGGGCGGCATGGCTACGGGCGGAATTCTCGGTATGTTTGTCGGTGCAACTGCGCTGGCCGTCGGCTATGAAATCTTCACGACCTGGATTGCTACTCCTCCGGATTCCGCTCCGGCACGATGACAAGTTAGAATTCGTAGATGTACGCCGCCCCTGTATTGAGCGCGACGTCCGATCTTGCGAACGCTCCTACCAACGCAGTGTTATTGGTCACAGCTACTGCACAACCGAAAAAATCATTTTGCGCGGCATCCGAAGCGAATAGCTTTTCTTGTAACGACCAGCCTGACTGCCCGTTTCGCTTGTACACATACGCCGCACCCGCATTCGGCGCAGCGTCATGATCGTTCACGCTGCCAACCGCGATCGTATCGCCACTTATAGCGACACGCAGACCGAATCCATCGAATGTGTCTGAGTCTTTCGCGACGAGCTTTCTGTCCTGCAACCAGCCTTCCGACCTGTGTGTGAAAACATACGCGGCGCCAAGCGTGTGATTACCAACCTGGTCCTGCGGCGCGCCAATCACAAGCGTATCCCCGCTCATTGCCAGGTTAAAACCAAACGACGCCCCTGCCTGCGCATCATGCGCATGCAGCTTTTGTTGTTGAATCCAACTCGAGCCGTCAAAAGTAAAAACATAAACAGCACCGGAAAAGAATCCCAGCTCCGCGTCACCATCAGCCCCCACCGCAACAGTGTCTCCGTTCAGAGCAACGGACAGTCCGAAGCGGGCGTCGGAAGCGCCATCACTGGCAGTCAGTTCCTGCTCCTGGTTCCATAGACCTGCGACGCGCCGGAAAACGTAAGCAGAGCCCACTTCGGTCAGTCCAGGGTCGGAATTCCCAAACGCGCCGCAGACGATCGTGTCGCCTTTAATCGCTACTGAAATGCCGAAACTGTCGAAAGCAGAGTTCTCGCTGCCGATTAGCTTTGCTTCAGGAGTCCACTTGCCTGGAGCATGAACGAACACGTAAGCGGCCCCGGCGCCGACATCCACAGTCTGATCACCGGGAGCTCCGACCACGATGTGGTCACCATCAATCGCCACCGAAGCGCCAAAGGCAAATGCAAGAGAGGGGTCCGCGGTCAGTTTCTGATCCAGTTGCCAACCAGTTGTAGTCTTCTGGAAAACATACGCTGCACCGGCGCCTGGAGCACCGACAACAGCGATATTCCCTTGAATGGCGACCGCCTGACCCAATTCATCGCCCTGCTGAGCGTCAGGTGCTGTGAGTTTAGTTTCAACAGTTGCAGCGGAAGTAAGAGTTGATGGAACGAGAGATAACATCAAGAGGAAAGACAGTACTTGGAATTTCATGGTTCTCCTTCGGGTTTGCGTGGGGACCGACTCGCTGCCGGTCTGAGATTTTTATGAAAGCGGGTTCAGGAAAAATTCAGCGATACCTAATTACTTACGCTCAGCCTTCGCCTTAATGTAATGGGCGATGATTGTAAAAAACATACCTCGCTAACACAATAAGGAGAAGACGCCAATGAGCAAACCAGCAACCACCGTTGACCTCGCAGCCTTCAAGAAACAACTAGCCGATTCGCTCGAACGCAGTGCCAAATCTGCCGGACAGACAATCGTTAAAGAATCACTTACATGTGAAATCGCGACCGGGTTACAAGTCGTGACCGCCGCCATTCAACGGGATGACTTACCGACCGAGAAAGAGATCACCGCCGGAGTCGACATGTTGTTCGCGTATGTTTCGATCGACGGTCAACGCACATTACCGGGTGGCTTTTATCGCATCCGTCTCGCGCTTCCGGGATACGAGAAGAAGGGCGATGTAAAAGTCTCGTTCATCGACGCAAAAGGGAAGACCGTTCATTCGTTAACAGGCAAGGGAACACCGCGCCGTTTCAAACCACTTACTGACGATGCCACCATCACCACCTTTACTTACGAAACGAGCATCTGCGGCCGCAAGCGATGCCTGAAGTTAACGCGTAAGGGTTTCCTCGATTGGGAGTGGGGCTGCACCAATCTAAACGGACAAGTTATCAACTGCATCGACCCCCAGCCGTAATCCGGCTTACCCGAGTTTCGCTTCTCTATCCACAGATTACGCAGATTCTATAAATCAATCTGTGTAATCTGTGGACAAGCCGTGATATATACCGCAGACAGTAATCCTCAGTAACGCTCCTACTCCCGTCCCAGAAACGTAATCAACCGCTGTTCGCCAGTCACCTCTACGTGTGACTGCTGCCGAACTACTACAGGAGGAAAGGACAAACGAATGAAAAAATCGAAGTTTGGAATCGTTACGAAAACGCTGATCGCATTTTGTGCCGCGCTGATAGTTCTAAGTATTTCGGTGACAACGGCGACGATGACGCCCCTCAGCGAAGGATTCGAAGCAGGCGGAAAGACTGCGTACGCGGCGGCTAACGTTACCCTCGGCAGCGGCTCGTGGTTCATGGACGATGCACTCACCGGCAATCTTTCTACTGACAGAAAGACAGGTGTTTATTCAGCTCGCATTCGAAATACCGGTCTGATGCACATGAACTTCAATAAGACCGGCGCGGGAACTGTTTCTATTCAACATGCAGTGTTTGGAACCGATGGCTCAAGCACATGGCAGTTATGGTCGTCAACAAACAACGGGAGCACCTGGACTCAGGTTGGTGCAACCATCACCACCAGTTCGACAACACTTCAGACAGCAACCTTCACCGTCAACAACGGTAACGCGATTCGCTTCGAGATCAGAAAAGTTTCCGGCGGCGCCAATCGCATCAACATCGACAATGTTCAGATTGGTGATTTCTCGTCGCCAGTCAGCGAGCATCTCACGATGGGAAATCCGAGCAACGCGGTGACCAACGTGAACCAGCCGAACAATTACCTCATGGAGAAGCCGCAGTATTCGATGTCTTACAGTCGTGACAATGGTGGGCCAAACTGGGTGAGCTGGCACCTGGACAGCTCCTGGCTCGGAAGCGCACCACGCCAGGATGACTTTCGTGCAGATACGACTCTGCCGACGGGTTGGTATCGAGTTCAAGCGACGGATTTTTCCGGCTCGGGATTTGATCGCGGTCACATGTGCCCGTCAGCAGATCGCACGATCACCATCACCGCCAACTCAGCGACTTTCCTGATGACGAACATGATTCCGCAGCTTCCGGCTAACAATCAGGGCGTGTGGGCCGATCTGGAAAGCTACAGCCGAACGCTGGTTTCACAAGGCAACGAGCTTTACATTATCTCCGGTGGCCAGGGGCTGCAGTACTTCATTGCGAACGGTCACGTGGCAGTGCCTGCGCAGACGTGGAAAGTAATCATCGTGTTGCCGGTCGGAAGTAACGACGTTTCACGCGTGACGACTTCGACGCGAACGATTGCCGTGGTGATGCCGAATTCGGGAACGATTGGCAATGATTGGCGTGCCTATCGGGTGAGTGTGGATCAGGTGGAGGCGATAACGGGCTTCGATTTCTTTTCGAATGTGCCGTCCGGCATACAAGCCGTAATCGAGGGACAAGTCGATAACCAGTAGAAGTCAGAAGCTAATTTGGATCGGGTCAGTACAGGGAGCGGTAGCGACCTGGACAAACGATGAGCATCAAAAGCATAAGGAATACCACATACTAACGCTGACCAGGTCGCTACCGCTCCCTGTACTGACCCGATCCAAGAATGAACACTAAAACATCACGCAAATACCGGTCGATGTTCGCGGTGATACTGTTTGGTGCGGTGTATCTCGTCGTGGGGGTAGCATTCCCCAATCCACCTGCGACTGACAAGACGCAATTCATGTGGCGGCTTGCTGCATGGTTGATATGTGCCGTCGCCTTTGCAATTCACATTTGCCTCTCGTTGTTTCGATTTGGTAACGCGCCTCAAAGAACAGCATTCCAGGCTGCTGCGTCAGTTGCTCTCGGTGCATTTGGACTGGCCGTGGCGGCGAACATCCACTCACTAATGGCAGGAACGCGATACCAGCCCTTGCTCGCGCTGGCACTGGCGATATGGCCGTGCCTAACAGGGGTGCCCGCATTCGTAGTCGCATTTGTAGCGGCTACTGTGTTGGCAAAATTCAAATTGAGGCTAACATGATTACACGTCGTGACTTCTCGAAATCTCTTGCCGGCGCGGTTGTTCTCTCGGCGCTGAAGACGGAACTAGTCTGGCCGCTCGATGTGCAGAAAGTATCTGCCAGGGCTGCGGAGCTCTATCGCAGTTCATTCGTACTCGACTGTAATGCTCTTGCATCTATCGGCTACCAGCTTAACGGAAACGAAGAACGACTAAAGGATGTGCGCGAATCGGGGCTCACCGTCCTCAAGTCTACTCTCGGGGGAGCGACCGGCACATTCGATGAAACGATCGCCGACATTGCCACGGCGGACGAATTGATGGAGAAAAAACCTGATCTCTTCCTCAAGATCAATACCGCGCGCGATCTGGAGGTTGCACGGCAACAGCACAAGATAGGCGTCATCTACTCTTTTGAATCGGCGAGCATGTTGGAAGACAAGGTTGAACGAATCGAGATGTTTCGCAAACGCGGTGTTCGCATCATGCAGCTTTCGTACAACCGGCGGAGTGCTTTTGGTGTGGGGTGTCTGGAAGGTGATACCGGGGGATTAACTGAACGCGGGCGCGAAGCAATAGCAAAGATGAACGGGATCGGTGTCGCACTCGATCTCAGCCACGCAAATACACAAACCATCGCGGAGGGCATCGTCGCGTCGAAGAAGCCGCCGATCATCTCGCATTCGGGATGTCGTAGTGTTCACGTCCATCCGCGCAACGTAGAGGACCGTGAGATGAAAGCTCTTGCCAGTAAAGGTGGTGTGATGGGGATATACATGCTGCCCTATCTGACACCTTCGCCGAAGCAACCGACCGTTGACGACTATATGCGACATTTGGAGCATGCGCTAAAAACTTGTGGCGAGGATCACGTAGGAGTCGGCAGCGACGTTCCATTGCATGTTGCCGAGACAGATTTGGAAGACATGCGAAAGTCGGTTGAGCAGCGCAAGGCAGCAGGAATAGCTGCCCCAGGTGAAGACCGCCCGGCATACATTCCCGAGATGAACACTTCGCGGAAGATGGAGATCGTCACCGACGCGCTGCTGAAGCGCGGATACACAAGCCGCGTTGTTCAGAAGGTGCTTGGCGAGAACTTCAAGCGTGTCTTC
>DATNFX010000337.1:0-7349 GCA_035606195.1 Pyrinomonadaceae bacterium | reverse complement strand
TCATCCAGGCGAACTACATCGGCATTGATGCGACCGGAACTCTCGCGCGAAAAAATTTCGGCGGAATTTTGGTGGCTAATTCGGCTAACAATCTAATTGGAGGCACGACCGCCGCAGCGCGCAACGTGATTTCGGGAAATGGAGGCGGCGGGATTGATTTGAGCGGCACCAATAACGCTATTCAGGGAAACTTCATCGGCACGAACGCCGCGGGTACGTCGGCTGTGCTAAACACTGTGGGGGTGCAAATCCAGAGCGCGCAGTTCATAAACAACTTGATCGGTGGTACTACGCCCGGAGCTGGCAACTTGATTTCCGGCAATCAGCGCGCAATCGCGATCAGCGCGCCCAACAACACCGTCCAGGGTAATTTGATCGGCACTGACGTCACCGGCACAGTAGCGCTGCCTAACTCGTCACTTGGTGTCGATATCCGTGGTGATAACTGCCTCGTCGGTGGCGTAGTGCCCGGCGCCAGAAATGTGATCTCAGCCAATGGATCAACCGGTATTACAATCAGCGGAACCGGAAGCAAGCTGCAAGGCAATTACATCGGCACCGATATCACGGGCACTGTCGCGATGGGGAATGGCGGCGTAGGCGTGCTGGCCGATAACAATGCGTTGATTGGAGGCACCACTCCGGAAGCGCGCAACGTGATTTCAGCAAATGCCACGACCCAGGGGTCCGGAAATGTTTCGATTGGTGATCCGTTCGGTGCGAACGTTACTGTGCAGGGTAACTATATCGGCACTGACGTCACGGGCACTCGCGCTCTCGGCAGTGCACTCATCGGCATCAATGTATCGAGAAACGGTAACCACGTGATCGGAGGAACAGTCGCAGGGGCAGGAAATGTCATTTCAGGTCATAGCATCGGCATCGACCTCGGCGACGTCACTGCGAATCCGCTCCAGGGAACCATTGTTCAGGGAAATCTGATCGGATTGAACGCTGCAGGCACCGGAGCAATCCCAAACACGACGCGAGGAATCATCGTCGATTCATCGAGCAACATAATCGGCGGGATAGAAGCAGGGGCCGCCAACAAGATCGCGTTCAATAATGGCCCGGGAATCCTGATCAACTCGGGTACGAATAACTCGATTCGCGGCAATTCGATTTTTTCAAATGCAGGGCTTGGCATCGACCTCGGGCCGCCAGTATTTCCGCAAACAGAAAACGGCGTGACTCCAAACGATCCGAATGATGTGGATACCGGAGCGAACACGCTTCAGAACTTCCCGATACTGACGTCGGTTACAACCGGCGGAGGTAATACGACGATCCAGGGAAGTTTGAATTCGACTCCGAACCAGGCATTCCAAATCGATTTCTATTCGAATGCGGCTCTCGATCCATCCGGCAACGGTGAAGGCGCGCTATTCTTCAACACCACTTCTGTAAACACAGACGCTAACGGCAACGCCACTATCAATGTGACGTTCCCGATGTCTCTCGCTGCGGGGAGAATAATTACTGCAACCGCGACGAATGCTGCCGGCAACACCTCTGAGTTCTCGGCGACGCCTGACGGAAGCGGCGCAACGGGAAGCTTGCAGTTTAGCGCTGCCTCGTTCGCCGTGATTGAGGGCATCGGAATGGCCACCATAACCGTTGTGCGACAGGGTGGCACAAACGGCAACTTGTCCGTCGAGTATGCAACAGAGAATGGCACCGCGACTGCTGGTCAGGACTACACCGCAGCCAGCGGCACGTTGAATTTCAGCAATGGTGAGACGAGTAAGACAATCCAGATCCCGATTTCCGACGACGGAGTAACCGAGACGGATGAAACCTTCACGGTCGCTCTGCGTAATGGTTCAAGTCTTGAATCGCTCGGCGCGCCGAGTATTCAGACTGTTACCATTCAGGATCACGGTACGGTGCCGTTTATAACGATCTTCGATGCGGCGCCGGTTGTAGAAGGGAATACTGGTACATCTACTGAAGCAGTCTTCAACGTCGTTCTTTCGGCGGCAACCAGTCAATCAGTCAGCGTTAACTATGCCACCTCGAATGCAGGGGCGAGTGGCGGTGTTGCTTGTGGTAACCCAGGCGTTGATTATGAATCGAAGTCGGGCACTATCACATTCCAACCCGGCACCGTGACCGCAACGGTTACCGTCAAGGTTTGTGGCGACACGAGTGCCGAAGCGAATGAGTTCTTCTTTGTTAATCTGTCGAATCCTTCAAACGCGAGTCTTGGCCTTGGCGCGGGCCTCGGCAGGATTAACAACGATGATGTGTTGGGATTGATTCTTGAAGAGTCAGGTCCGGGCGTTAGTCAGGCGGTGGTTTTATCGGAACTCTTCCTCCGAGATCCATTGACGCTTACCATCCCGGACTGGATAACGGATAGAATCGATCGACGCAATCGAGTAATTTTCCTTGCAAGCAATCTGCAACTGAATCCGGGTGAGGCTTCGTTTGCTGTGGTTGTGCGTTTTATTGGCAGTAACAATCAGCAGATCGACGTCCAGGCGGACGATGTACGTTCCGTGCCGGGGTTCGATTTCACGCAGGTGATGGTAAAACTACCGGGCACTTTGCCTCCCGGTACCTGTACGGTCACCATCCGCGCGCACGGGCGCGTCAGCAACATCGGGACGATCAGAATCGCCCCGTAAATAATGCATTGCCAAAGGAACCAAACTTGGACACAGTCAGAACCACCTCGCGGTAGCGGGTGGGTACGTCGTAGACGCTCTCTGAATGCTGCGCAGCACCCACCCGCTACCGCGAGGTGGTTCTGACTGTGCCCAAGTAACTTAAAAAGATGAGAATCATTACAACTTTAATCCTTAGTCTTCTTCTCGGCGCTTTCGGACAAGCTTCGAGTGTCTCGGGAAACTGGGACAGTGTCTTGAAGATTGGTGACGTGAAGCTCCGGTTGATTTTGAAGATCACCGATGGGCCAAACGGCCAGCTTCAGGCTGTGATGGATAGTCCCGATCAGGGCGCCACAGATCTCGAAGTGAACTCCATTACGTTGCAGAACAACGTGCTTCGCTTTGAGATGAAGAAGCTCCAGATCAGTTACGAAGGCACACTCAATCCAGGCGGTTCCGAAATTGTGGGCACATTTACTCAGGCGGGAACGTCGCTCTCTCTGATCTTTCGGAAACAGGGAGCGGTGGTGTCGAGTGCCGCGGTAAAACGTGGCAGCGTGCAAATGAAACCGTGTAATAGCCCCACACTCACGAGCGACGCACTCTGCGCGAAGTATGAAGTCTTTGAGAATCGTGCAACAAAAACGGGTCGTCGCATTCCGCTGAATATCATTCTGCTTCCCGCGCGGAGTTCGAAGCCCGCGCCTGATCCCGTCTTTTACCTGGCGGGCGGTCCTGGAGCAGCGGCCACTGGTTATGCGGAAGCCACATTCATGGAGGGCTTGCGCCGTAATCGCGACGTGGTGCTCGTCGACCAGAGAGGCACCGGCGAGTCGAATCCTTTGAACTGTGCTCCATTTGGCACGAAGGAAGACATGCGTGGCTACTTCGGCGAGCAGTTTCCGATTGAGAAAGTTCGCGCATGCCGTGCGGAGCTCGAGAAAGTTGCGGATCTCAAACTGTATACAACCTCGATCGCGATGGACGATCTCGACGAGGTCCGAGCAGCGCTTGGCTACGACAAGATCAACGTTTACGGCGGTTCTTATGGTTCGACAACTTCGCTAGTGTATCTGCGACAACACGGCGATCACGCGCGTTCCGTAGCGATCTTCGGCGTCGCTCCACCGGCGGCAAAGATTCCCCTCTCGTTCGCAAGAGGTGTGCAGGATGCAGTCAATAAAATGTTCGCTGACTGCGCGGCAGATCAGGCTTGCAAGACTGCCTATCCCGACGTTGAGGCTGAATTCAAAAAGCTCCTCGCACGGTTCGACAATGGGCCGGTCGAGGTCGATGTTCCCAATATCTACACCCGCGCTACACAGAAGGTAAGTGTGACACGCGATGCGTTTGTCGATGCGATCCGTCACATGTTGTATGTCCCAAATGCTGCGGCCGCTCTCCCCGCTCTGATTCATCTCGGCGCTAACGGAGATCTCAGTGGATTGATGGGAACAGCGTTTCAGGTTGTGTCGCAGATAGACGCGAAGATTTCACGTGGCATGCAGCTCTCTGTGATTTGTGCCGAAGATGCGCCCTTCATTACCGACGAGGATATCAAGACAACGAGCGCGAATAGTTTCTATGGCGACGCTCGAGTCCGCGTAACGATGAAAGCGTGTGCTGAATGGCCGCAGGCGAAAGTTGCCGCCAGTTTTCTCGATCCGGTGAAGAGTGATGTCCCCGTGTTGCTGGTATCAGGCGAATTGGATCCGGTGACGCCGCCGTGGTTAGCGCAGAATGTAGCGAAGACGCTTTCGCACAGCCGCCTCGTGCTTGTTCCGAAAGCGACGCACAACAGCTACGACTGCATCGAGAACCTCGTGGCGGATTTCATTGATAAAGGAACAACTGAAGGGTTGGATGTTTCGTGTGCGGAGAAGATCAAGCGTCCGCCGTTTACGATTCTTCAGAAATAGGTCCTATAGGACTTATAGGACCCATTTCTTGTTTTCATTACGCGGCGCGGGGTACGCGCTCAGGTATGCTCTGTGGCGCTGCTGGTTTGACCGGCACTGAAGAAACGTTGCGCAACTCTCTCCAGTTGAGCGAGAGATCCGCGAGCGGAACTGCAAGCGCCAGACACGACCAAATAATTGCCTGCACGATTTCAATTCCAAGAGTTTCCCAACCAGTGATTCCCAGGAAAAAGCGTCCAGCGATAAAGACGAGCGCGAGTGCGTAGCTGCGCGTGGCCCACTGTCGATGCAGTGCAATCTTGCGCCTGAACGCGAACACGAATGCCATTGTCGTGGCGCCCATCAACATGGCCGCATCCACAATCGCGAGAATCGTGAACGACCGTGGCGCTCCCATGCGCTCCTGGTAGTACTGAATGTAAGCCCCGAGCGGGGCGAGCAGTATCGCACCGGCGACGTAGAGTCGTCCCATAATACGGTGTGCTCGGGTAAAGCGTTTTCGCAGGCGATCGGAAAACTGCAGCGGTGCGAAAAGAAGCACGATGGCGCCGAAGATGCCGTGCGGAAGCAGCCACCACTTGAACGGCGCGTAATGCTGCCAGGCCGGGTGGTTTGAATCTACGAGAAAGCGTTCATTGTGATAGAGAACGTAAGTGCTTGCGAGCGCAATAGCGGTAAAAACAACGTACTTGGAATTGACCTTCATCGGAACTCCTTGTTAACTCCCAGAGTTATCAAAAAACTCGTCACCTACTAACGCGATTTTCTTTGGCCTTTCGGTCCACCCTAGCCTGCGAAGCAGGCGGCAGCGTAAAGCCTGGGGCGCAAGCCCCAGGAACAAATCAAAATAAAAATCGAGCCCGCGAAGCGGGCGGCAGTGCTACGGCTGTCGCCCGCTTCGCGGGCTCGAATCGTTTTCCTAACAATACCTGGGGCTCGCGCCCCAGGCTCTACGCTGTCGCCTGCTTCGCAGGCTGAACGGGGTACCTTCGCGTCTTCGCAGGCTAAAACCCATTCCTGCTTGACACTAATCAAAATCTAAATAAAATACGGACGTTCGTTTTTATAGGCGGAATGCCCAAACTCAGTCCCAGCGCGATCGAAAAGAACAAAGGCCGGATCGAGGAAGCAGCGAAGAAACTCTTCATCAAGCAGGGCTTCCACGCCACCTCGATGCGCAACATTGCCGGCCGGGCCGGAACTTCGCTCGGCAATGTTTACAATTACTACCGGACTAAAGAAGAGATCCTGGGCTCAATCATCGGCAAATACCAGACGACCATCGACGGCCGTCTGCGGACGATCTTTGACGAGATCGACGAACCACTGAAACCGGAGTCGCTGAGACGGTTCGGGCAGCAGATCAAGAAGATGGTGAACGATCACCACGACTTCTGGCTGCTCATGTACATCGACGTGCTCGAATTCGAAAATCGTCACTTCCGCAAGATGTTTGAAGGACTGGTTCACAATCTGCGGCGACGCTTCGCCACTCAATTCGACGAATTGAAGAGTCGTGGGGCAGTGCACGACGATGTGGATCCGGCCGTCGGCTTCACCGCCGTCTACATGCAGTTCTTCAACTACTTTCTGGTTGAGAAATTGTTTGGCGGCAACCGTCACTTTGGACTGACTGACGAGCAGGTCATCACGCAGTTGACCGACATGTATTGTCGCGGGTTGTTACAGAACCACACGACTTCGTCTCCCAAAGTCAAAAAGACGCGCAAGGCTGCGCGCTAAAGTTTTTCCAACTCTCCTTCCGCCGCGCCGGAAGGTTTTTAAAGACGCGAAAAGAAAAACGAACGTTCGTTGTTTTTCACTGTAGGAGGAAGATCATGTTTACCTCGACTCGAGTTGTTCTCACTTCACTAATCATACTTTTGGCGCTGTCGAGTGCTCTTGCCCAGGGCGGCGCCGGCCAGTTGAGCGGCAGTGTTGCCGACACCAATGGCGCTGTCGTTCCCGGCGCGAGCGTGAAGCTAACCAGCCTCGTCACGGCACAGGAACGCGAAGCCGTCACCAACGACTCCGGCGATTTCGTGTTTACGCTTCTGCCCGCTGGCACATACAAGCTCGAGATAACCGCGAGCGGTTTTCGCACTGTCGTGGTAGATGAGGTGCGCATCAACGTTACGCAGACGACGACGCTGCCGATTCGTCTCGATGCCGCGACGGTCTCCGGAATGGTGACGATCAATGCCGAAGCGCCCCTCGTGCAGCAGGAAACTTCGCAGGTCGGCCGCACGATCGAAGAAAACACGATTCGACAGCTACCGCTTCCTACAAGAAACTTCCAACAACTGCTGACGCTCTCGCCCGGCACTTCTTCCTCAGTTGCAAACAACACTGAGCTCGGTCGCGGCGACGCGATCATCTCAGTGAACGGCCAGCGCACGACAAGTAACAACGTGCGCATCAACGGCATCGACGCAAACTCGATCGGCACTAACTCGACACCCAACATCGCCGTGCCGGCAACCGATACGCTCCAGGAATTCATCGTGCAAACGAGTCTCTACGACGCTTCGCAGGGACGTAATGCCGGTGGCAACGTCGAAGCAATTACCAAGTCAGGCGGGAATGCGTTCCACGGAAATGCTTACTATTTCCTGCGTAACGACGCGCTGAATGCGAACGATTTCTTTTTGAACGCGGCACGCCGTCCGCGACCAACGCTGGTCCGCAACCAGTTTGGCGGCACACTCGGCGGGCCAATCATCAGAGATCGCCTGTTCTTCTTTGGTTCGTACCAGGGCACGCGTGAACGCAACGGCGCCTCGTTAAATAACAGTTTGATGTTTCCGGTGATCCCGCC
>DATNFX010000336.1:0-6302 GCA_035606195.1 Pyrinomonadaceae bacterium | reverse complement strand
GCCAAAAGCAGCAGCGCCTGCGGCTGCAAAGCCGGCGGCACCCGTCCCCAAGCCTACCGGTGGCCACAAGCTCGGCGAAAACCCGAACCGACAACTGTTCCGTCGTTCAACCTATGCTGGGGTTAAGGACACTGGGCCAGTCGCAGGTGAAACCTTTGAACAAAAGGTAGCGAGACTGAAAGCTGTATCGGCTGGAGCGAAACAGCGTGCTGAAGAAAGTGGCGAGGCTCCGTCAGCAGCAGAAGTCACTGAAGTGCTGACTTCACTCGCACCCGACCAGGAAATACCGCCGCCAGCACCAGCAGCGGCCGCTCCTTCAGCACCCGCGTCAGCACCAGCACACAAACCAACCGGCAACGCCGATCGCTCACTAATGAAGCGATCGACATACTGCGGCGTGGTCGACACCGGCCCGGTTCCCGGCGAAACATTCCAACAGAAAGTCGCGCGCCTCGCCGCCGTCTCCGCCGCCGCAAAGCAGCGCTCGGAGGAACACGGATAATACGGATCAGGTTACGGATCTACACGGATCAATCCGCGTTAGATCCGTAAATAAATCCGTCTAATCCGTGGCTTCGGTGACGATCAATCCTTCGCGGTCGAGTTTCCAGTCGAGCACTTCGGCGCCTTCTTCTGCGGCTAGCGCGGCCTCAACGTCTGCGCGTCGTCCTGCTGCACACAGAAACGCGATGCAGCCGCCGCCACCCGCGCCGCAGACTTTCGCGGCTTCGGCGCCATTGGCGAGCGCCTTCTCGACCAGCATATCCATTTGTGGCGTGGTGATGTTTGGAGCTAATCGTTTGCGATTGGGATAAGCCTGCTTCATCGTCGCAGCTACCTTGCCCCAGTCGTCTGCGAGCAGTGCTTCGCGCATATTACGCGCGGAATCACGAATACCTTCGAACAGTTCAAACAACTCTGTATCGCCATCGATGTGGCGTTTGTAAATCTCCCAGTTGTTGATTCCGGAGAGTCGTGGCTCGCCCGTGTAACAGATGGCGATGCGCTTTTCGAGCTCGTCGATATTTATGTCGAGAGCTTCGCGTTTAATTCCTTCCGCACGGAAGTGCACACATGAAACTGATCCGAAGAGTGGCGGATAGTAATCCTGAAAACCAGCCGGGACCTTGATCACCGTCGATTCAACATTGGCCGCGATAGTGACAAACTTTCTTTGCTCGTAACGATTACCGACCAGCCGGTTCAACGCACCGATACACGCGATCGCCAGCGCTGACGAACCTCCAAGACCAGCGCCCGCCGGCACATTCGCCTCGGCAATCAGATGAAATCCCGTCGTGGGTTTGAAGAAGTGGACGAGCTTCGATACCAGTTCGAGTCTCTCTTCCTGCAGCAAGTCCTCAATTGCTGACAGATGCGTCTCGAACGAGACTTTCCGATCGCGTGACTCGAGAATGATGCGACCATCGTCGCGCGTCTCGATGCGGCAACTGGCACGAAGTGAAAGAGCAAAATTGACTGTGGTGGCGCCTGGATGAAAGAGATAGAGCGGCCAGATGTCGATAGTGCCGCCTTCAAGGTCGACACGAGGGGGTGCGCTTGATTCAATTATCATTTTTCAATCTGATCTTCTGGTCTTGGTTCTTTGTACTTGGTGCTTTGTATTTAGAATAACAAACTACCAAGAACCAAGTACAAAGCTCAAAGCTGGCTAATCAACATCGCTCTCTGACTTCTTATCGCCGCGTCGCGGGTGCTTGAACGGTATGTGTTCCTGAATCTCCTCGCGCAAGTCCTGAAGTTTCTCCGTGGCCGCGTGCTCGAGTTCCTGGAGTCGTTCGGGATTGGCCTCTTCGACCTTCGGCGATAGCCAGAATCTCTCGATCCAGTAAAAGGCGACGATTCCAAGCAGCACAATTATGAGTAACACCTTGCCGAGTCGCTGGAAATCCCCAATCAGCCCCATCACCGCGCCGCTGAAGAAATACCCGGCGCCCGAGAGTATAAAAACCCACATAAAACAGCTTGCAAACGAGAGTACGAGGAACCGCAGGTACGGCATTCGCCCAACGCCATAAAACACGCACGACGCCCAGCGCAGCCCGTAAATATATTTGGAGAGGAAGATCGAGAGTGGACCGAATTTTTCCGTCAATCGTTGCAGCCGGGGTTGTGCAGCGCGGTAAAAACGAAACTGTCTCACGCCTTCAGAAAAGCCGCGACCCGCAAAATACGCGAGGTTGTCGCTCAGGCAGCCTCCAATCGTCCCCCACAGCAACACGCGGGCAAAGCTGTAATCACCAAAAAACGCGCTGTGAGCGAGCACGCCCGCCAAAAGGAGTGTGATGTCTCCTTCAAACATGACGAGAATGAAAACTGCGTAGAGCCCGTACTGAAAGAGTAAATCGTTGACGAAGTCGAGGTGCATGTATAAACCAGGGCTTAACTCCGAACTATGAAGCCAGGTAATAAGATCGTCCGCCGACGGCGGGTGACAGAATAAACTGGAGGGCTACTTTTGACTACTCTTCTGTTTCTTCCTCTTGGGGAGGCTTGACCACTAACACCGGACAAGAGGCATGTCGCACGACCGACTCGGCAGTGGAACCAAAGAGGATGCGTCCCAACCCCGTCCGCCCGTGTGACGAAATCACTATCAAATCCACATCCCGTTCCTTCGCCACGCGCACAATTTCGGAAGCTGCTTCGCCGTGAACCACCAGTTCTTCCACGTCTATTCCGGAACACTCGTCACACTCAGCCAGCTTTGGTAATTCACGTTCGGCTGAATCCTCGAGCTGTTCGGTGATGTCCGCGATAGGCAGTGGCTCGGTCATACCTGAATAACCGACCGTCGGCACAATCGGTTCGATCACGTTGACGCAGATGATTGAAGCTTTGAATGTACGCGCCAGCGATGCGGCGTAGGAGAGAGCGTAGTTGCCACATTCGCTGAAATCGGTGGGCAGAAGTATGGAGCGAATTTGCATATAGGACCAATATGTCTAATAGTACCGATTTCGATTCTACTCCCTGAACGGCCTGTTTGACAGCCCCTGAACCCTCGACTATTCTTCGTCCACGCAGCTTCTTCCGCCCAGACCAGACTTGTTGCCATGACCACTCCAGGAACGAATTTCATCGGGATCAACGTATCCGGCACTCAGGCGCGTGCAGCCCTGGTGGACCGCGATGGAGCAGTCATCAACACGAAATCCGGTCAGTTCGCTCCCAAAGAATTGATCCCGCAGTTGGCAGCAATGGTCGAAGAACTCGCACCGCGAGGCTCAATCGCTGCCATCGGCGTCGCAATTCCCGGCCTGGTTAACAGACAAACCGATCGCGTTATCGCACCGCGAGCTGTTCCCACAACGATGTTTGACGATCTTCATGGCGAGCTTATGCGAGCCACTGGCGTACGAGTTGAACTCGAAAACGACGCCAACGCTGCCGCTTATGGCGAGTACAAAGTCGGTGCGGGTCGAGGCGCGCGCAACATGTTCTACATGATGATCGGAAACGGCATCGGCGGCGCGATCGTCCTTGATGGAAAGCTTTGGACCGGCGCCTCAGGCTTCGCAGGTGAAGTCGGTCATATCACGATTGATACCGAAGGTCTTGAATGTATTTGCGGTAATCGCGGTTGTCTCGAGACCGTCGCCTCGGCGCCAAGTATCGTTCGCCGCGCGCGCGAACGCCTGAATCGCGACTCGACATCTTCTCTTTCACGACTCGCACTCAACAAATCATTTACTGCCGACGACGTCGCACATCAGGCCAAAGAAGGCGACGATTTTGCCCACATGATGATTGAGCGCACCGGAAAATACATCGGCACCGGCGTCGCAAGTGTGATCAATCTACTGAACATCGAACTCGTCGTGCTCGGCGGTGGCGTGATGGACGCCGGCTCACTAATCCTCAATCCGATCATTCAGGAAGTAAAACGTAGAGCATTCCAGCCCTGTTTTGAAGCAACAGAAATCGTTGCCGCAAAACTCGGCCTCGACGGCGCTCCCATTGGCGCCGCGCTACTCGCCCGCGATGCAGCCACAGAAAATGATTAGCCACAAAAAGGCACAAGAGTCACAAAAATTCATTTTGTGCTTTTTGTGCTTTTTTGTGGCCCAACTTGAAATTCCCCTTCCATTTGGTAAAGTACGACGTTATTCGCAATAAAATTTGTTCGAAAGGTTAGTGGCTTAACCGGCGGCGATGCCACAGATCTTCCATCACAGCACTAACGCGCTGGCCAAAATCACGATTTATGGCGCCGTGTTTATCGCTGTAGCCTTGTTGTGGGTTGCAGTCGAGCTAAACCGCTCGTCCTGGAATACCGGGCAGTGGGTTGAAAGGCAACAGCCGGTTCAATTCAGTCACAAACATCACGTCGGTGACGACGGTATTGATTGTCGTTACTGCCACACGTCGGTCGAGACCGCGGCCTCGGCCGGGCTGCCTTCCACCAACACGTGCATGAACTGTCACAGGCAGATCTGGTCTGACAGTCCATACCTCGAGCCGGTTCGCGCCAGTCTCAAGGACAACAAGCCGATCCAGTGGATTCGCGTTCACGATCTTCCCGATTACGCCTACTTCAATCACAGCATCCACGTTAAGAAAGGCGTCGGCTGTTCGACGTGTCATGGTCGCATCGACGAGATGCCGATTCTGTACCAGGCACAGACGCTGCAGATGGAATGGTGTCTGGAGTGTCACCGCGCGCCGGAGAGATTCATCCGGCCCCTCGACAAGATTTATGACATGACCTGGCGACCAGAAAATAAGACCACGACGGAACTGGAAGACGCAGTGGGCTGGAAAGCCAAATACAAAATCCAGGGCAAGGAAATTCTGACAAGTTGTTCAACTTGCCACCGCTGAAGACGTTTGAAATGAGCGATAGCGACCGTCATATAAATTTCAAGCTGATGCGCGATCACATTCTTGCTTTGCAGGATGCTGACACGCCGCGCGGCGGAAAGAAATACTGGCGCAGTCTTGAAGAACTCGCCGATACACCGCTGTTTCGTGAGTTTGTCGAGCGCGAGTTTCCGCAACAAGCAGAAGAGTGGCACGATCCGATTGAGCGTCGCACATTCATTAAGCTGATGGGCGCTTCCCTTGCCCTGGCCGGCTTGAGCGGTTGCGTTTTCCAACCACCTGAGAAGATCGTTCCGAACGTCAAACAACCGGAAGAGTACGTTCCCGGCAAAGCGCTTTTCTTCGCGACTGCTGCTCCGTTGTTTGGCGCTGCGACGCCCGTGATCGTGCGAAGCAACGAGGGACGGCCGACGAAGATTGAAGGCAATCCGGACCATCCAAACAACCGGCCGTCTGATTTTCCGCCTGAGGATCCGATTCGTGATCCACGTGGATCGAGTGCGACTGACATCTTCACGCAGGCTTCGATCCTGAGTCTTTACGACCCCGATCGTTCACCGACGCTTACTTATCGTGAAGACATCCACACGTGGACGTCGTTTGTCGGTGAAATGCGTTCGATACTCGACGTGCAACGATCCCAGGGGGGAAAAGGAATTCGTTTTCTTACCGAAACGATCATCTCGCCGACGTTTGGCGCACTGATGAATGAGGTGAAGACGGCGCTGCCGCAGGCGAAGTGGCATCAGTATGAACCGGCCAATCGCGACAATGCGCTCGCGGGTGCGAAGATGGCCTTCGGACAGCCGGTTAACACGACCTATCGATTTGATCTGGCCCAGCGAGTTCTTTCACTCGACTGCGACTTCCTGTCGCCTACGTTCTCGGGTTATTTGCGATATTCGCGCGATTTCATGGCGCGCCGGCGCATTACCGAGACGAACAAGGAGATGAATCGTCTCTATGTGGTGGAGACGACGCCGTCGAACACTGGCGCGATGGGCGACCATACGTGGGAAGTAAAGCCGAGCGAGTTCGAAGCAATTGCGAAAGCGATTGCGGCGGGCTCGATTCCCCAATCACCAACGGGAACGGCGAGTGTAAACCTTCCGTGGATGGCGCCACTCATCAAAGATCTACAACAACACAACGGCGCCAGCATCGTGCTTGCGGGCGAGAACCAGCCGCCATTCATTCATGCGCTTGCCCACGCGATGAACAACGCGCTCGGAAACGTCGGCAAGACTGTTTTCTACACCGATCCGCTCGAAGTTAATCCCGTGGATCAGAGAGCGTCACTCGGGGAGCTCATTAACGATCTCAACAACGGAGAGGTTGAGTTGTTAGTGATCCTCGGCGGAAATCCTGTTCATAACACTCCTGCCGATCTGAAGCTCAGTCCTGAGCTCTTACAAAAGTTTGCGAAGCAGAAGGAAACCAACCGCTGCGTTCACCTG
>DATNFX010000335.1:0-13975 GCA_035606195.1 Pyrinomonadaceae bacterium | reverse complement strand
TCGAACCCCTGACCTCCGCATTGCGAACGCGGCGCTCTGCCAAACTGAGCTACTGCCCCACGCGGAGGGACATATTAGGAAGCGCGCGCGAGGAGTGTCAAGGCGTGGGTGAGGGCGCTGTCGAGTTTCTCGACGTTTTTGCCGCCGCCTTGTGCCATGTCGGGGCGGCCGCCGCCGCGTCCCTCGAGCAGCGCGCAGGCTTCACGCATCAACATGCTCATGTCGCCCGAAGCGTCGGCGGAGCGAGCGAAGACCAGTCGTGCGGTGTCTTTGTCGCGCGAGCCGAGCAGCGCGATTGTTTGTGGCTTCGCGATCAGAGCGTGCGCGAGTTTCTTAAGCGAGTCAGCGTCACGATCCGCGAATACATGTAAGACAACGCCATTCTGAGCCGACGCGAACAACTTCTCCGCCTCAACTTCCGCCGCAACTTCTTCAAGCACACGAATCCGACGATTCAACTCCTTGTGCTCTTCAACCATCTGCGCAGCATACTGCGGCGCGTCATCTCTTCCAGTACTAAACAGCGCCGCCACTTCACGAGCACTCTTGTTCGCTCTGCGATAATCGGCGAGTGCCCGCGTTCCTGCAACAAACTCAAGCCGCGTCAGACCCTTCGCGCGTTCCCACGATCGCACTGCAATCATCCCAACTTCTCCGGTGCGATACGCGTGAGTGCCGCCACAAGGCGTCAGGTCAAAACCTTCGATCTCAATAACGCGTAAGTCCCCATCACGCGACGGTTCTTTGCGCAGCGGCAACTCCGCCGCCTCACTCGGGGTCACGTTTCGAATCGTAATCGCTCGATCTTCCCAGATGACGTTGTTCGCAAGCTAAACTGCGCGCTCGATGATCTCGGTGGTCGGGTTGCCCAAATCGACGTCGATCTCACACGACGCTTCGAGCACACGGAAACTACGAGTGGGCGCGTTGTAAAGATTGATGAACGCCTGCGAGAGAATGTGTTGCCCCGTGTGTTGCTGCATGTGGTCCAGGCGGCGTGACCAGTCCACACGACCGTGCACAACTGCATCACGCAAAGGCGCCGCACCCTGGACCACGTGAAGCACGCCGTTGTCACCGTCGTCGATGCACTCAACCACGCGCGCGCCATTGAGCGTTCCGGTGTCGCTTGGTTGACCGCCGCCGGTCGGATAGAATGCGGTGCGATCGAGGACAACTGCGGTCCAGCCGCTGACGCGATCGCTCAGGTCAACCACACGAGCGTCAAACTCAATCAAATGGGAATCGGAATAATAGAGTCGTTCGGTTACGGGCATATGATCCACAGATTACACAGATTCTTTGCATTGATCTTTATAAGCGCGATATTTGCGTGCGTTGCCGTCGCACAGGAACCGCCGCTGAAATCGATCGCGTACCGGCTGTCGATGCCGCGACCAGTGTCGCACCTTTTTGAGGTGTCGATCCTAATCGAATTGCCGGATGAATTAAAAGACAAGCCGCTGCAGTTGCAAATGGCCAAGTGGTCGCCCGGGCGTTACGGCGTGTTCGATTTTGCCAAGAACGTACAGGAAGTACGCGCGGCGGCTGGCGATGGTTCCAAACTACAGGTCACGCGAGTCAACGATCAAACCTGGAGCGTTGAGCCACTCGGAAGCCGCAGGCTGACTGTCTCGTACAAAGTCTTCGGAAACGATCTCGACGGCACTTTCTCACAACTCGATCCTCGTCACGCTAACTATAACGGCGGCTCGATCTTCATGTACGTCGTGGGCCATAAACCCGATCCTGTGAAGCTCGAGATCAACGCGCCGCCGGGTTGGAAGATCGTCAATGGCCGCACTGAACGACCGGGCCAAACCACCTGGCAGTTTCCAAACTGGGACATTCTCATCGACACGCCGACGGAGATTGGTCCCGATTGGACGCAGGACACTTTCGACGTGAACGGGAAGAAGTATCACGTCATGGTCCATTCGTTCGGCGCGGAAGGCGGCAAGCGTCCTGCACTCGTGAAAGACATCGAGAAGATCGTGCGAGCGGAAGTCGGCATGTGGGGACCGCCAGAGTTCGAAGAGTACACTTTCTTAATACATTTCGCCGCCGACGATCATTCGGGTGACGGGATGGAGCATCTGACGTCAACACAGATCATCCAGCCAGGCGCACTCGGCGAGCCCGGTGTTTATGAATCAACTCTCGAGACTGTCGCGCACGAATTCTTTCACGTCTGGAACGTAAAGAGACTGCGACCGTTGGAGCTTGGACCATGGGACTTTACCAGGCCGGCCAACACACGCGGCTTGTGGGTGGCTGAAGGCTTCACGAACTATTACGAAAATCTGATGATGCATCGCGCCGGTCTCCGGGACGATAAGAAATTTCTGGAGAAGGAAGCGACCACGATATCACGCGTCGAGTACTACCCCGGCAATCGTTTGATGAGTGCTGAAGAATCGTCGCTGTCGGCTCCGTTTATTGACGGAGCACAACACGTTCAGGCGACCAACCTGCGGAATACAGCCATCAGTTATTACCCCAAAGGCGAACTGATAGGGATGGTTCTCGACCTGCTGGTGCGTGGCCGATCGAAAGGGAAGGCGTCGCTCGACGATGTCATGCGCGACATGTATGAAGAGTTTTATTTGAAGAGCCCGAATAACAGTTATTACCTGCGCGGACGTGGTTATCAAACGGAGGATTTGCAACGAGTCCTGTCGCGACGGGCGGGTGCGGACTTTAGCGACTTCTTCAAACGCCACATTCGCGGTGTTGAGACGTTGCCTTACGACGAAGCGTTCAGTCAGGTGGGCCTGCGACTTGTGAAGACGGCGAAAGAACCGGCTGATGCAGGACTTTGGATTGAATTCCAGGATCGCAAAGCGATCGTTTCAGTGGTGATGAATAACTCACCGGCTGAAGACGCGGGACTGCAAGCCAAAGATCAGATCGTTTCGCTTGCGGGAACAAATGTTGGAGAGGACTGGCAGAAGACGCTGGCGCGCTTCAAGCCCGGCGATTCGGTTCCGGTGACTGTCAAACGCGATCGACAGACCATCAAGGCGAATCTGGTTTTGCGCCAGCCGGAGAGGTTTGATTACAAGATCCAGGAGCGACCTGATGCCACGGCTGAACAGAAGGCGTTGCGGGCTGCGTGGTTGGGCCGCGGATAAGGCGGATTTAAGGAACGATTATGTTGAGTGAATGCGGGGCGATCTCGAAGCGCATCGGGAGGTGACCGAGTAGTTCGCCGTCCACCTGGACTTGTGCGTCGCCATGCGCTTTGACACTAGTAGCTTTTACGAATTGCACTTCGGGATTATCACGAGGCATGCCGTCGCGCATTGCGTAGGAAAGAAGATGAAGATAGCGAAGGCGGCTCATCGTTTGAATGATACAGATCTCAAACTCACGTTCATCCAGACGTGCGCCAGGCGTGATCGAGAGATCGCCGCCATAGCGCGCTGACTTTCCGATTGCGGCAAACGTTGCGGTGTATTTCTGATCCTCGATTTCGAGTGTGAAGGGTTTGGGATTCCAGGTGGCAAGATGACTGAGTCCGGAAATCCAAAACGCTCCTTTGCCGATTCGTTTCTTCAACGACGGTTGGACGCGCCTCACCACTGACGCGTCGAGTCCGATTCCAGCCATCAAGACAAAGTGACGGCGCTCGTTCGTGGTTTCGTCGATTGCGAGACCGAGGTAAATCTTGCGTGTTTTGCCCTGCGCCGCGATCCGGAGTGCTTGTTCGTCGTCCAGCGGCAGGCCGAGCTCGCGGGCGAGCACGTTTGCGGTGCCACGCGGAATGATTCCGAGGCGCGCGTCTGTGCCTGCCAGGCCCTGTATCGCCTCGTTGATTGTGCCGTCGCCACCCGCGACAATCACGTCGGAGGTGCCATTACGCGCCACACGATTCGCGATCTCTGTTGCGTCGCCGGGGCCGCTCGTTAATCGCAGATCGACTTTCAGACCGAGTGACTCCAGCCGCGATGCAAGTTCTGGGATCGGCGCTCGCCGAGATGCGTAACGACCCGTTTTGGGATTGGAGATGAGTGTTGCCTTGCGAATAGACATCGATAACGCTGAGCTTGGCAACCGAAGTGCCGTGCAATTTCCTTGTCACACTGAACAAATTGCTGAATGCGTTAGTTACGAATTCAGACACGTGTCAGATTAATAAGTCACAAGGTGTCACAGACGCGCACGAAAGACAACCGCTACCGGCTCACGAGTCTTGCGAATTCACCGAGGTCTGCGCTGTTAACGTCAGACACAGCCCAGTAGCTCGCGCCTGATCGTGTCCAGTGGATGATGTTGTAGCCGTGGTTGGAAAATTGTTGTTCGGCCTGATCGCTTCTGGTTGATGGCCAGATGAAGAGATTGATGGAATGTTTGCGTCGTTGGTAAACGAGAGCGGCAACGGTGCGATTGTCGATGTAATCGAGCCGGCCTCCCACTAAAGGAAATCCCTGGTCAACGAGATCTTTTACTTCCGGCGCGAAATCGAGTTTGCCATTGAACCATGGCTTGACCGTGTGCTGGTCGGACGACGGTACATCCACCAGGTGATTGAGCATCATTGATCGGACGTGACTGGAGACGACTTCCTGCGCTAATAGATCGTCGTTATGCGATTGCGAGCGCGCCGAGAATATTGAATATGACAACACACCAGACAATGCCAGAATCACCATCGCCGCAATCGCAAGAATCTGGGAACGTACTGTAGGGGCGGCCCTCCGTGGCCGCCCTCGGTTGGAATCGTGTTCGCAAAACTCAAAACTGTCGATCCCCGAATCCGGTGTGCTCAACCGAGGGCGGCCACGGAGGGCCGCCCCTACAGTACGTGCCGTGAGCTCTGGCGCATTAAAGTATCGCGCCCCTTCGCGCACCAGTGTCCTCAGATTCAGTTGTCCCTGATGCTCGGACCGGCACGTCTCACATTCACCAAGATGATCTTCAATCTCCAAAGTGGGGACAAGACCCAACTCCCCATCAATAAAGCCGTGTATTAATTCCTGAACTTCTTCGCACGTCACAAATTGATAGACCACCTCACGGGTGTGATTATTCCCCGCTTAGAAGCAGGGAATATCTTCCCACCGACCGAGGTCTGGACAGACAGAAAACGAACATTGGAGGTTGGAAGGATGCGCAAAAGATCGAAACTAATCTTTACCTTAATAGTGGCTCTTGTTATCTGTGGTGTAGCTGTTTCGGGTCGTACTCCTGGTACAAATCCGAACGAGGTCGTCATCGCAAACTTCTCATTCGAACCAGCGACACTAACGGTGAAAGCCGGCACAAAGGTGACGTGGGTCAATCGCGACGATGAACCACATACAGCGACCGCTACTGACAAGCGTTTCAACTCGAAAACTCTCGACACGGGCGATCGGTTCTCGCAGCAGTTCGACGCGCCCGGTGTTTACAACTACTACTGTGCGCTACATCCCCATATGACCGGAAAAATAATCGTCAAGTAAATTGAGGTGCAATCATGTCTGATAAGTTAGAGCGCCGGAGTTTTCTGAAATGCATGGCGTGGGCAGGGACCGGAGTTGTTTGGGCCATGAACGGAGGCGTGCTCGGCTCGAGTGAATTGGTTTTGGGCCCGAAACGAAAGTCGCGGTTCAGTTTCGTCCAGATCAGCGATAGCCATATCGGGTTCAATAAGGATCCAAATCACGATGTGACGAAGACGTTTCAGGAAGCAGTCGATAAGATCAATGCGCTCGATGACGAGCCTGCGTTTGTGATTCACACGGGCGACATCACGCATCTTTCCCGCGCTGAGGAGTTCGATACGGCGGCGCAGGTTCTCAAGGGACTCAAGACAAGCAAGGTGTTTTATGTACCAGGCGAGCACGATGTGTTTAATGACGAGGGACAGCTCTATCGTGAGAGATTCGCGCGCGGAACTCAGGGCCAGGGCTGGCAAAGCTTCGACTATGAGGGCGTACATTTCGTCGGGCTTGTTAATGTTTTGAATCTGAAACAGGGAAGTGGAACCGGATTGGGCGGCAACGGGTTTGGGCAATTGGGCCAGGATCAGTTGGCATGGCTGAAGAATGATGTTAAAGGGTTGTCGAGCAGTACGCCTGTCGTGGTGTTTGCGCATATTCCGTTATGGACCATATATCCGGAGTGGGGGTGGGGGACCGAAGAGAGTGAGCAGGCGCTTTCGTATTTGAAGCGGTTCGGATCCGTGACGGTGTTGAATGGGCATGTGCATCAGATTCTGCAGAAGGTTGAAGGGAGTGTCACGTTTCACACGGCGCGCTCGACTGCGTATCCGCAGCCCGCACCAGGCACCGCCCCTGCACCTGGGCCGATCAAAGATGTTCCGGCGGACAAATTGCGCAGTATGCTGGGGTTGACGGACGTGAGTTCCGTGAGCCATGGGGATCGTTTGGCGGTAGTTGATTCAACGTTAGTTTAAGCCGCGTCAATCCGCGGCTAAATAAGGGCTTGGTCGATATGAAATTTGCGAGGGTTGTGTTTTTGGTGGCTGGGGTTTATGGCCTGCTTGTGCTGGCGCCGCAGTTTTTTCTCGAATCAAGGATCGGGCGTGATACGCCGCCGCCGATTACACATCCCGAATTTTTCTACGGCTTTCTGTGCGTCGCGGTGGCGTGGCAGGTCCTGTTCCTCGTGCTTTCGCGAGATCCCGTCCGATATCGCCCAATGATGATCCCCGCCATGCTCGAGAAGATCGGTTTTCCAATCGCGGTCGTGATTCTCTATCTTCAGGGTCGACTGTCGCCAACGATCTTCGCACCAGCGGCCGCAGATCTAATCCTGTTAGTGTTGTTTGCTTGGTCTTACGTGAAAACGCGCTAGGCTCTTCTCGGTGCGGTCTGCCCACGCCTTCGCCTTCTGCGACCGCGCAATTTCCAACGACGTCTTGAAACACTCTTCCGCTTCCGCGTCGTCTATTCCCACCAACAACTCACCCTTGAGACGATAAAGCTCGGCTTCGTAGTACCGCTCGCCCTTACCGAGCACCATCAATATCGCTTCGTTCAGCGCATTCAGTGCCTCTCCCGTTTGACCAGCCTTTGACAAAGCCAGCGCGAGTAACGCTAAAAAATGCGGACGCACCAGCGACGTACTGGTTGCATCGATGGCGGCAATCGCATCTTGAATCTCATCGATGGCTTCTTCCAGATGCCCCTGTTCGCTCAGCGTCCAGCCGTGCATCGCGCTTGCCATCGCCTGGTACATCACGAGTCCATGTTGCGCCGAAGTTTCGATCGCGGTTTCAGCATACTGTTGGGCCATCACATGGTCGCCGCACATCTGATACAGACCCGCGGCGAAGAAGAAAGCGTGCGCTAACCCCTGCGGTTCCCCTAAGTCGCGCGCCAGTGCCAATGCCTGAGCGATTTGATTTACAGCATCATCAGATCTCCCCAGGCACCAGAGCGCCCACGCGGCAAAACAGGGCATCGCGACACCCGGATTCAAAGCGTAGAGAAAGGAATCGTCGCGGTGTGCCTCAGGTTCATAAAGCGCGAGTGCCTGCTCGAAGTGTTTGAGAGCCAGCTCGAAATTCCCGAGATGCATGTTCGTGATTTCCAACGCCCAGTGCGCGCGCAAAGTAATTCCCGCGTACGTCAAACGCTCGCCGAGTTTGAGAAACTCTTCCGCAAGCTTGCGAGCGGTATCCAACTCCGCACTCAACGTATAGAACGTCCATAATCCCCAGAACACTTCGGAAACATCCGGCGAGTCGCCCAATTGTTCATAGAGTTCGCGGGCTCTCATATAAACTCGGCCGACATTCGGAGACGCATAACCTTCAATCGCGATCAACGGCACGCCGAGAGTGAGGTGCAAACACAACGCCTCATTCAACGTTTCGCGCGTCTCGGGCAGCTTCTCGATCAACTCGATCCCACGATGAGCGAGGTTTACTGCTTCCTGATACGCAAACCGGCGGACCGCGTTGTTTGCTCCTTCTTTAAAGTAATGTGCGGCGCGTGTGTAGTCCCGGCCACGCTCGAAGTGCATCGCGAGCTCAACCGAAATCTCGACAGCACGTTTGCCGTAAACCTCCTCACCGCGTTCGGCTATCAAACGATGAATCCTTACGCGCCGGCCCACCGGCAAACGCTCGTACAAAACGTTCTGATACAAAGCGTGAACGAAGCCGAATCGCGTCACGACGTCGCCAGTCGGTAATTCCTGTGCGCCACACTCCTTAATGTATTGACCCTGTCGAGCGAGCTCACTACACCGTCCCTCTACGATGCCCGGATCCTCTTCGAGACCAGCCGCAAGCGCAGGTGTGGAAAACTCGAGACCAGCGACGCTCGCTGCTTCGAGAGTTCTTTGCATGTCGAGTTCGAGATGATCCACATGCCGTTCGATCATCTGCTTGATATTGTCAGGCACGCCTACTTCGATATTGGCGATGTCAACTCCCAGTTCCCAGGTCGACTCACGCAGCACGATCAGCTTGTTTTCAAGCAGGTAGTTGACCGAGTTCACCATGAACAAGGGATTTCCATCAGTGCGATGGTGAATCAACGCGGCGAGACCCGGCGGAAAACGATTCCCCGGAAACATGACGGTCAAATAGTCAAACACGGCACTCTCGCTCAGGTATTCAAGCGGTATTTCGCGACACAATTGCTTCGCCATCAACTCCTGCTTGACTGCCCTCAGCGGATGTCCGGTCGCGGTCAGCTCCGCGTCGCGATAAGTGCCGATGAGGAGCAGGTGCGCACGTTCGCGTTGGGTCGCGAGATACGAGATCAGATCGAGTGTTGAGTAGTCGCTCCAGTGCAGGTCTTCGAGAATCAGCACGAGAGGCACGTCGGCGGTGAGTGCGTCCAGGGCTTCGCCCATCTCGCGCAGCATTCGTTCGCGCGTTGCGCCCGAAACTTCTTTACTCAATACCTCGCGGTCTGCGGCGCTCAATAAAGAAGGCATTTGCAGCAGCCACATCGGTGCATGCGTGCGGACGATCTTCGCAACCTTTTCCTCGTTGCGACACAAACGTCCGATTGCTTCGAGAACCGGCAGGTAAGCTTCACCCGTGCCGTATTGCTCCAGACATTGGCCCCTGCCGAGACGAATACTTCCGTCACGTGGAATCGTGCGCGCGAACGCATCAACCAGTGAAGTCTTTCCGATGCCGGCTTCGCCAGTGACGAACACGACCTGACGTTGTCCTCGCATCGTCCTGCGGAGGCGGCGCTGTAGTGTACCCAGCGCGTCCTCACGTCCCACCACACCGGAGTAGATCGAGAATGCGCCTGAAAGGAATGTTCCGGATGGCGAGTCGTCTTGCACGACTTGTTGCTTCGGTGGCGCCGGCTTCGGTGTTGCTATCTCTCCGATAAAGCGATAACCGCGCCGGTGTGACGTCTCGATGAACCGCGGAAACTTTGGATCGTCGTCCAGAGCCTCTCGTAACTGGCGGACAGTGACTTTGAGAACCGCATCACCCACGAAAGTCTCAGGCCAAACGGCGTTCAATAGTTCTTCTTTGGTGACGAGTTGTCCGGAGCGATTCAGCAGGTAATTGAGGACAGCGAAAGCCTTGGGCCGGATCTTGATCTCTTCCGAACCTCTCCACAGACACTCATTGATGAGATCGAGGGAGAAGCGGTCGAAGGCTATAAGCCTGTCGGTTGGGGTCGGACTCACTGACGTTACCGAATAATTACCGAACGTTTATGACAAGTCATATGTAATTGGTCCATTGTGCTCCTCTAACCTTCTCAGTGCAACCTCTGCGTTCTCTGTGTCTCTGTGGTTAAGGGTTGATAGACATTTCCCACCACAGAGACACAGAGAACGCAGAGGTTGCACTGAGAAATACCACAGTAAGAACCAATCTCTCTGAAGCATTTTCGAGTGCTTTGGGTGTCTCACTGCGGCTCCGATCCAAAAAACATTACCGCACAATTACCGGAAGTTTATGACTACTGAGCCTGGGGTTCTCTATGCTCACGCGTGTTTTGAGACGAAGAAAGGGACAGCCAGGAGAAAACATTTTGGATTTTGCCACTGGTTGGAGGATGAAAGATGAGTAAACGAAGTTACGAACTAGCCCGTCGATTGGAACTGGGCGCACTTGCCCTCGAGGCTTTTGCGAGCTCGCTGACGGAATTCGAATGGCAGAGCCGTGTTCCCGGCGACGGACGAAAAATCGGAGTGGTCGTGCATCACGTCGCGAGTATGTATCCGCTCGAGATCCAGTTGGCCCAGTCGCTTGCGAAGGGCCAACCAATCGAAGGCGTCACTGGCGAAGTGGTCAACAAAATGAACGCCGCTCACGCAAAGGAATTTGAGGGCGTCTCGAAGGAAGAAACGATCGAGTTGCTGAGGAAGAACAGCGCCGCGGCAGCAGCTGCGATCAGAACACTTTCGGACGAGGACCTCGACCGCGCGGCGCCGGTGTCGCTCAACGCGAACGCACCGCTTACATGCCAGTTCATTCTCGAGGATCACGCTGTACGACACAGCTATCACCACCTGGCACGCATACGCGCTGCCTTGCAGGAGAGAACGCTGGCCAAATTAACAGCTTAACGAGTTACCGGTGATCGGATTCCGCCTGAAGCCATGAACTTTGAAGAAGCAGTCATGCCGCACATGGATGCGGCCTACAACCTGGCGCGGTGGCTAACGCGTAATGACGCCGATGCCCAGGACATGGTCCAGGAAGCTTACCTGCGGGCACTCAGGTTCTTTAGCGGCTTCCGTGGCACTGACGCAAAAGCATGGTTGTTAACCATCGTGCGAAACACCTGCTACACGTGGTTGAGACGGAATAGATCACCGGAGCTCTCGTGCGATTTCGACGAACTCGTGCAGGCACGAGAGGCGGAAGGGCCTGACCCTGAGACCGAGCAATTGATGAAGGCTCAGGCCCGATTAGTCAACGAAGCAATTGAAAAATTGCCCATCGAGTTTCGCGAGGTGGTGGTTCTGCGAGAGCTGGAGGAACTCTCATACAAAGAGATCGCGGTTGTTTTGGGAGTTCCGATCGGGACCGTCATGTCGCGTTTGGCGCGCGCCCGCAAGCGACTCATGTTGTCGCTACAAGGGGATAACAAATCCGATTTTCAATCGGTGTCGTCCGTGGCCGGAATAATTGGACCACCCCCACGGTACATAGAGTAGAACGGTTCATCAAGAAAGGATGAGGAGATTTATCATGAATAGAACAGTCGTAAAAGGATTCATCACAGCCGCATTACTTGTCGCGGCTATCATTGTTGCGGGCGGATCAGCGCAGGCTCAAAGCTTACAGTACAAACTAACCGTAGACATTCCATTCGATTTTAAAATCGCCGGCCAGACACTGCCGGCCGGCAAGTATTCGGTTGGACGTAGTCAAGAGACCAGCGGCGATACAGTTCTGCAAATCAGAAGCATCGATGGGCAGTCGACCACAAATCGTTTCAGCATACCCATCGTCACATTCAACACGAAGAGTCGAGCCGAGCTCATTTTTCACCGTTATGGCGACCAGTATTTCCTTTCAGAAGTTTGGCCGGCGGGCGGCGGAACGGGCCGAGCATTTCTCAAGACGCGCGCCGAACGCGATCTCGAGAAGAATGCTCGTGACAATAGAGTCGCAGCAGTGAAGGCGCCAAAAGCAGAGGTAATCACGCTTGTGGCAGCTCAGCAGTAAACGTTTCAGATTCGATAGGTGAGTGAAAAGTGATTACCGATCGAAATGTGGAACTCGCGGCATCCGGCGACATGGCAGCGTTCGAAGAGGTCTATCGGACCTACCATCGCCGGGTCTACGCTCAATGCCTGCGTATGACGCGGAGCGTAGCGGAGGCGGAAGACCTGACGCAGGAGGTCTTCATTCAACTCTACCGCAAGTTGAAGACATTTCGCGGTGACTCACTATTCACGACCTGGCTTCACCGGCTGACGACCAACGCAGTGCTCATGCACTTTCGCAAAGTCGCTGCGAGACCGGAACTAGCAACCGATGATACGGAGACGCTGAGCAGCTTTGCCGGCGCAGCGCCGAATCACAACAACAGTTCAGTTATCGATCGCATTGCTTTAGAGGAAGCTATCCAGCAATTGTCACCCGGTTATCGAGCCGTGTTCATTCTCCACGACATGGAGGGCTACGAGCATCATCAGATCAGCCAGATGCTCGGCTGCGCGGTCGGTACTTCCAAATCGCAATTGCACAAAGCGCGAATGAAGCTTCGTCGTCTGCTCCGTCCTAGAAGACGTGCCGCTTTCCCGCGTGTGATGGAGCAGCATGAGCAGGCAGCAGTTACAGGTAGCAAGCTGCTACTGCAACCTGCAACTGCTTGCCTGCAATAGTAGTCTCCCTGAAAGTTACGAAACCTAGTTGGGCACAGTCAGAACCACCACGTGGTAGCGGGTGGGTACGTCGTAGATACCGTCGATCGCTGCGCTGCACCCACCCGCTACCGCGTGGTGGTTCTGACTGTGTCCAAGTGAAATTCAAGGAGTTTATCGTCGTGACAAGAGTTAGTTTTAAACTACTGACCATCGCTCTGGTGACTCTCGCCATCTCCGCCAGCGCTTTTGGTCAAACGAGCAAGGGGTTTTTCGTCGGGAATGTTAGCGATCAGAACAGCGCCGTCATTACAGGCGCTGAGGTGAAGATCACCAACGCTGCTACGGGTGTCACGCGCGTGACGACCACAAATGCCGACGGCGGCTTTCGCTTTGATGCCATCGATCCCGGAACCTACAGAATTGAAATCAGCCAGTCCGGATTCAAGACCATCACGCGCGATGGTCTGATTATCTCTGCGGCCCAGACTACTTCCGCTAACTTTCTCCTCGAAGTAGGCACGCAGACGGAAATGGTCGTCGTGACGACCGGCAGTGAAATCGCACTTCAGTCGCAGGATGGAGCTCGCGTCAACACGCTCAGCAAACGAGAAATCACCGATTTGCCGACGCCTGCTCTTAATCCGGCAAACATCGTGTTCACGCTGCCGGGTGTTGTCGATCCTGGTCCACTCGCCGGCGGTTTCGTTCAGGGAACGGAGTTTTCCGTCAACGGACTGCGCGCGCGTGCGAACAACCAGTTGATTGACGGTCTTGACAACAACGACAACTCAATTGCTGGACAGTCTTACATTCCGATTCTGCGCGATGGTTACAGCCAGGTAGCCGTGCTGCAATCAGATTACTCCGCGGAGTTTGGACGCGCGGGTGGTGCAATCGTAAACGTGGTAACGCGGAGTGGCTCGAACGAGTTTCATGGATCGGCATACGATGTAATCAACAACAGCGCTTTCAATTCGTTGACGGCCAGTCAACGAGCTGACGGCACGAAAAAACCGGTCCTGACTGAAAACACATTTGGCTTCTCGTTCGGTGGTCCAATAAAGAAAGACAAGCTTTTCTTCTTTGGCACGTACCAGCGCGACCTGGTTCGCTCGGGTACGGATGCAACAGTACGCGTGCCTACGGCAGACGGCTTTGCGAAACTTCGCGAATTGTTTCCGGCCGGAACCAATCCAAATCTGGATCGCTACCTGAACATTGTCGGAAATCTGCGCGGACAACGCGAGATCTCGTCGGTGTCCCTCGGCGGACGACGCCCTGACATCGATTTCGGTGAAACGAACATCAGTAGTACGCAGCCCGTAACCGACGATCAGTTTCTTACTCGTGTCGATTGGACACCGACCTTGAAAGACAGTCTGTCGTTTCGTTACGTCTACGATAAGCAGGCCTTCAACAATCAATTTCCTACTGTTGGCTCGGGCGGCTCGCCATTTCCGGGATTTGAAGTTGATGTGCCTAGTCTCGTACAGAACTTCTATTTCAATTACACCCGTAACCTGTCGACGCGAGTCGTGAACGAAGCCCGGTATGGTTACGGAAGATTCGATGTGACCTTTGGCGCGCGCGATCCTCAGATCCAGGCGTCGGGTCCCCTCTTCTCGTTCAGTGGCGCTGGTCTGGGTCAGGGCATCACCGGTGTTGGATTGCCGTTTATCTTCCCGCAGGGCCGGCTCTTCAATAACTACCAGAT
>DATNFX010000334.1:0-2211 GCA_035606195.1 Pyrinomonadaceae bacterium | reverse complement strand
CGCATGCGCGAATGAATCTGCGGCTGGCTGCGCAAGGAGTTGAGATAATCGCGATTCGTTTTGTGATGGGCCAGGCTGATTAACTTGCGATCGCCCAATTCGACCAGCAAAGCGATGTAGGCTTTACGAATCGCGGCACGCAGATCTCCCTGGCGCGCGAGTGCTTCAGCCTCCGCAAGCAGATCTGTTGCAGTCGCATCCGGCTCGAGTCGTTCACCCAAAACGATTCGAGGCTCTTTACTCTTTTTACGTTTCGGTTTTGCCGTACGTCCCAAAAACCAACTCAGCACAATTTTAAGGACAAAACCGATCACGAGACCCGCGATTGCCAGAACCACAATTCGCGCGATCACGCTGAAGAAATTCATCCGTTGCGCATTGACGCTGCGCTTGGGGAAAAACTGCTCGAGCCACTTCGCGATGTCCTGCAATAGACGAGCAAGCGCATTCGAACCGCGTTCGCCGGTAGCGTATTCCGGACGCTTAAGTATGTTCTCGAGCCGGCTTTTTGCCTGTTCTTTGCTTTCCACCAGTTGGCCCGGACTCTGCCGATCAGCAACTCGGGCTTCGAGCGCGTGCAGGACATTAAGGATTTGCTCAAGCTTTTTCGACCGATCAGCCGATTGATCAAGCTCGTCGAGCGATTTGTGCAGCCATGAATTGTCGACGTTGTATGACTCGCCCTCGAATTCAACAGTCTGATGTTTGGGCAGGATTGAACGAACGGATTTGGTCGACTCCGCAAACACGTTATCAATATCGTGGGAGTCTGACTCCTGGTCGATCTTGTTGAGCGGTTCCAGAGTCGCGATCGCGCGTTTGATATTCTCGTGATAATCCGAAAGCGGGACAGCAGCAACGTTAGTGCAGGTCACAAGCAACACCAGCAGCGAAACAGCCAGACTTCGACGCCGCGATGTTGAGAGATGAAACATTAATTACCCGATGTCCAGCACACGACCTGTCGACCTCGGCGGTGGCGGGAGTTCTTTGGGATCCATCGAATAGAGAGCGGTTCCCAGCGGTGATGAGACGTCAATATCCGGCAGTTCGGGAAGTTGTCGCGCCGCCATCAGTTCAATGTCGTAGCCCTCATGCCTGACGCGCTCATCCACGTACAACAAAGAAAGGCCCAGCATCCACACGGGAGTGAGCAGTATCGTGCTCAGTGGACCAATTATGCTGTATGAAGTCGTGTACCAGGCGGGCCACTCGGCTGAGTTTGTCGCATCGTAACCACTAACCGAGCCAATGATGTATAAAAGCACAATCAGGAGGACCAACGCCGATCCCGTCGCTATGGTCGTGAAGAGCGTCATCGCCATAAGACGACGAGCATTTCCTTTAGCGAGTAGGAGACTGCGTCCGACAGCCTCGAATACTCCCTTGCCTTCCACCAGCATGACCTGAGGCACGTACGCGATTTTTCCGACGAGGAAGAAGAAACCCCACGTCAAGAGTGCCGCCGTACATAACCCCACAATGGTAAGCACAATCGCGACTACCCACGAGGGCGCAATTTGAGCGAGTCCCATTCCGATAAATACACTGGCGATACTCACAATTTGAGCAAAGAACCCCACTACGTACAACATGAGAGAAATAAAAATCAGAATAATTATCGAGGCCACCATCAATCCCCAGAATCGATTTTTCACCGCCGTATAAGTGGCACGCGCCGTGACCGGATCGTTGCGCAACAAATGGGCGACGAGCGTGCGTGTTGCGCCTCCCATGACAACCAGGATCAGAAGGTAACCAGTCGTCATGAGCCCGAATGACGTAGTCAACAGAAAAATATTCCAGAAGAGTTCGCTGGTGTCGGCAGTGATGAAGATCTTGCGGAAGCTGATCGACATCAGCATCCAGCCGGCGGCAATAACTATGACGGGGGGCGCGGCAGTCCTGATCAGGACGAACAGGTGACGGCGATACAACCTCAGCGCGCGATCGATCAGGTCGCCGGCGCCGAGTGGCGCAAGTGCTAGTTCATTTCTCGGCACTGCCTCCATTCATGCAGTATAGCCACAGATAACACCGATTTGGAACGGATTTTATCCGTGTTATCTCTGGCAGGTGAATTCGCTATAGGTTGAGAACCGGTCTGAGCCGTGATCGGCGGCGATGTCACGACGAACGTAGTCGAGATGCAGGACTGACATTAGAAGAGTGGCTTGTTCATCGACCAACCGCAGGCTCAAGTCAGTCGCT
>DATNFX010000333.1:0-3413 GCA_035606195.1 Pyrinomonadaceae bacterium | reverse complement strand
GTATTCGCGATTGCTGACCTCGCCTCGCTGGCCAGTGCCCGACGTAGTTCCATCGTCTGAATAAAGGAAGACAAGATCGATATCAGAAGCGTAGTTCAGCTCTGCTGAGCCGAGCTTGCCGAGCGCTATGACGCAATATTCGGCGGTCGCCGTGCGGCCGCGATCGTCAACAAGGCGTGGCAAGCCGTAACGATTGTCGAGATCCTGTCGCGCCAGACTGAGTGCGTAGTCGAGAATCGCGTCGGCGAGGTTTGATAACTCTTCCATCGTCTCGACCAGAGTTTGAGAACGCCGGATGTCGTGCAGGTAAGTGCGCAGCAACTCGCGACGACGAAAACGCGCGAGCAACACCTGCGGATTGAGACCCGAGTTAGTCAGTGCGAAACGGGCGAGAGCTTCTTTGAATTCGTCAGCAGTTCTGACGCGCGGATCGACGCGTTCGCGCGACAGCCACGAAAGGTATTCAGGGTTTTGCTCGATGGTTGTTGCGAGGAGAGGACTCCATGCAGAAAGCGCGAGGAGGTCTGCGAGTAATGCAGGCTGTTTTAGTACGCGCGGCTGCTCTTTCCCGAGCCGCTCGAGGAAGAGACGAGCGCCGTTTTGATCCGGCAGATCGCGAAGCAAGAAATCTAAATTGGCGTCGCTCATGGACACGGCGTTCATTCTACACAGATGAAACAGAACAAGTCAGGAAGAGGGGCTTGCCCCCGCTGTTGCCTGGTTCGACGAGCGGGGGCAAGCCCCTCTTCCTGACTTGTTCTATTCTGACGCGCTCTGATTCCCTCGCCCTAAATATCGTAGTACAGCGAAAACTCGAGCGGGTGTGGGCGCATGCGGAGCGGCGTGATCTCTCGATCGCGCTTGTATCCAATCCAGCGCTCGATCAGTTGCGGACTGAACACGTCGCCCTTGAGCAGGAAGTCGTGATCGGCTTCCAGCGCTTTCAACGAATCGTCGAGCGAGCCCGGCAGAGTCGGCACGTCTTTCAGTTCTTCCGGTGAAAGATCGTAGATGTCCTTCTCGAGTGGGTCGCCGGGATCGATTCTGTTCTGAACGCCGTCGAGTCCTGCAAGCAGCATTGCCGAAAACGCGAGATATGCGTTGCACGACGGATCAGGCGGACGAAACTCCAAACGCTTCAGTTTCGGATTCGTCGAAAACATCGGAATACGAATCGCCGCCGAACGGTTACGCGCGGAGTACGCGAGATTCACGGGCGCCTCAAAGCCCGGAACCAGGCGCTTGTAGCTGTTCGTCGTCGGCGCCGCAAAAGCGACGATTGCCGCAGCGTGCTTCAAAAGTCCACCGATGTAATAACGTGCGGTCTCGGAAAGCCCAGCGTAACCGTCACCCGCAAAGAGAGGTTTCTCACTCTTCCACAATGATTGGTGACAGTGCATTCCCGAACCGTTATCGCCATACAACGGCTTCGGCATAAACGTCGCAGTTTTTCCAAACTGGTGTGCAGTATTGCGAACTACGTATTTGAATATCTGAAGATTGTCAGCCGTTCCCAGCAAAGTGGCATAACGAAAATCGATCTCACACTGTCCGGCAGTGGCAACTTCGTGGTGGTGGCATTCGACCGTTACGCCACACTTGCCCAGAGTCAGCGAGATTTCGGAGCGCAGGTCAATAAGCGAGTCAATCGGAGCGCAGGGAACGTAGCCTTCCTTCGGGCGAATGCGATAGCCTAGATTCGATCCGGAAAACTCGTTCGCCTCGCGGCCGCTATTCCAGTGACCTTCGTCGGAATCGATGGCGAAGCCCGCTGAATTCTGTTCGTTATGAAACTTGACTGAATCGAACACGAAAAACTCGGCTTCGGGACCGAAGTAAGCAGTATCGGCAAGGCCGGTGAACTTGAGATAACTCTCGGCGCGCTGTGCAACGGAACGCGGATCGAAGGCGTAACCTTCTTTGGTGATCGGATCGACGGCGCTGCCGATCAAACAGAGTGTCGGCTGTTCAGCAAACGGATCCATCCAGAAGCGGGTGGCGTCGGGAACAAGCAGCATGTCCGACTCGTGAATCGCAGCCCAGCCGCGAATCGACGAGGCGTCAAAGCCGAAGCCATCTTCAAACTGATCTTCGCCGAGTTCAGCAATCGGGAAGGTAAGGTGTTGCCAGGAGCCGGGCAAATCCGTGAAACGAACAGAAACAAATTTGGCGCCCTGATCGGTAGCATATTTCAAGACAGTCTTAGGGTTCATTTGATCTCCTGCAAGATTAAGGGAGTGTCGGGGGTGCTCTTCGCCCCGGCGCGGTCTTTGGTGCGAAGTATTTTGGCGTGCTTAACGACTCTAGGAAAACAGTCGTGCGGCATTGAAGGCGTACGCGTAAAAAGTTGTGATTATAGTTAGCGATGGGATAATGTCAAGTCAAGGGCGCAAAACGCGACAATTTTGTCGGACACTCCCGGTGATGGATGGAAACCACTAGTCTTATTGCAGAACTTTTCGAGTTGCACGGCCTAAAATGTGTCATACACAACGACTGGATCTTACCGAACGAGCAACTTCCCGCGGTGCGCGCGACCTGGTTCCCAAGCGAATTGAGCGGCGTTCTCAGCGTGGAAGTTTTCGTGCGCGAGGGGATTTTCATTGAAGAGTGCTTTGCGGGTATGGCAGAAGGCGAGAGTGGCCTGAAGGACGGCTTATTCAACTTCACAGTCAATTCGTTTCACGTGATGCTGGCAGCGCTTTTTGGAAAGAATGACCCCGAGCAGGTCACAACCGAGAATTGGCAAATCAACGAGAAAAGCTACACTGCATACATCGGGAACTTCGGCACGAGGACTACTGAAGGGGTGACAGCATCGGTACCGGACGGCTTGTTCGACGCCATTGAGACCACTATCAAGCGTGAGCCACTCACAAACGACATCCACTGGTTCCGCCTATTCTTCTGTAATCTCGCCAATGAATTCACATTTGAGGCTCTCAAGGACAACGAAGTCTGGGAAGAGGGAGCACGATGCTTGGAAGCTGTGGATTGGCGGCGAGATGACGGCTATTACAGCGTCCGGCTGTTCCTGGTCCTTTGCGCCTCAGTCTAGTCAAACCGGGCCGAAAACTTCCCTGTTTCCCGCTAGATCCGCACTTTTACTGGTCCTAAATGAAACAAAAAAGTTATAGACCGCCAGGGCCATTTTCTGTTACATTTTGCGACTAAAGCGTTCCACCCAAACAACAAACTCCGCAACTCGATTCGGAAAATGTACATCTGTGTTTCAGCTAAAGGCATTCATATCGTGCACGCTTTATTTCTAAGGCAGGAGACCGCCAATTGACCACGGCAATCGAGCAAACGCTCGAAACTTATGGAATCGAAAACTGGGGAGCTGGCTACTTTGATGTTAACCGCAAGGGAAACCTTGTCGTTCGCCCCGTCGAGGGAGATCCACGTTCGGC
>DATNFX010000332.1:0-8704 GCA_035606195.1 Pyrinomonadaceae bacterium | reverse complement strand
GGACGATTATGCCAACGCCTTCGCTGCGGCTGACTACGTGGTAATTGCGTCGGTGTTCGACAGCCAGAAGGTCACGGAAAAGGGACGAGCCCTTGATACCGCCGCGTTAATTGACGCGATTTCGAAACAAGGTAAACCCGCGTTTGCCCTTCCGGATGCAGACCAAATCGTGACGCATATCAGGCCCGAACTGCGGACTGGCGATGTGGTGGCGATAATGTCCAACGGCGGCTTCGGCGGCATCCATGAAAAGGTCCTGGCCGCTCTTCGCTCAGACTAATCTAACCACGGATTACGCGGAGTAAAATCCGGTTTTTTTATCCGTATTATCCGTGTCACCACACTTTAACGAAATCTTCGTAACGCTCTCGCAGTCTTACTTCGCTAAAAAGGCTTCTTGATAGGGATGGAGGCCCCCGCAGTGAAGAACTTTTCGATTTTCGAGCAGGCCCTAAAGTACCCCGGCGTCGAAAACATCGAGAATATCGGTGAAATTGCCAGCCTCACACGACGCGATTTCCTCGATCATGAGAGTTTCGTCTGCCACACCACTACGGCATCAGTCGAATACGGATGCCTGATGATCGAGAACGCGATTCTGCTTCGCACCAACCGCTCCGGAAGAGTCTACGCCGGTGTGGAAAAGCTTTCAGCGTTGCAACCGATTATCGATCGTTACATGCGTATCGCCGATGTGTCGGAGAGCGTGTATCTGTTTGGGCAGGATGACTGGAGACCACCACGACATCCAAACATCAGGTTGATAACGCTCGAGCAGGACTATCGTTTGGCGCGTGAGTGGTTTGTAATTACACACTCAAAGTCGCTCAGTGGCGCCCTCATCGCGTTTGACGAAACGCGCGCTGACAGCATGCCGGAACAAGTCAGGTACTGGGCTTTGAAGACAAGTAACGCGAGTCTGGTTGATGGTATCGCACACGCAGTCGAGGGTGTGATCGACTGGTCTCTTGCGGCTTAATTCCTATTGAACCGTCTTCGATTCTGCCATGGGTCGTTCGATCAGTAGTGGCGTCGCCATCGTGTCGGACTTTCCACTGGGGACGCTTGGCGCTTCGACTCTTGAAGTTAATACGCGCCGGATCTTTTTCGGGAGCAGTTTGGCTGCGATGAGGGTGCTGGCTCCGATTAGCTCTACCACGTCGCCGCCGCCGCGCCAGTGCTCTCGCACGACGCGAGGATCGCTCACGCTCATCAGACGCAGCAGTGTCAATCCAATCAGATAAAGATCGTCGACCTGGCCCACGAAAGGGATCATGTCGGGAATGAAGTCGAGCGGCATGAACGCGTAAACGATTGCGCCCGCAACCAGGAGTCTCTCTTTCGCCGGCACTCTCGGATCCACCATCAGCCGCGCACACAGCAACAGCAGATTTGGTATGACGAGCACGAGGTTGGTCATTCGACTTCGGAAGTTCACATCTGACATGCGGGGATTATACAGATCTGTGCTGATCCGTGTAATCTGTGGCAACATAAACATCCATGGACATCCTCGACCGAATTCGCCAGCGCGCCGCATCAAGGCCGCAACACATCGTACTTCCCGAAGGAAATGATCCGCGCACTGTCGCGGCGGCTGCCGACGCTACCAGTCAACGCATCGCGCGGATCACTGTGCTCGGCGATGAGGAAACAATTCGAGGTGTCGCACGAGACAACCACCTCGATCTCGGCGGCGTGACGATCATCGATCACAAGCGTGCTGCGGATTTCGATCGTATGGTATCGCTCTTTCACGAGTTGCGCCGCGCGAAGGGGCTGATGGCTGATGAGGCACGAACGCTCGTGTCTGATCCTTTGTACTACGGCAACCTGATGGTCCGATCCGGTCTCGCCGATGGTTCGGTGGCAGGAGCGACAAACACGACCAGCCACACCGTTCGTGCTGCGCTTCACTGTATCGGCGTGCGATCGGGATTTAAATTAGTTTCGAGCTTCTTCCTGATGGCACTGCGCAGCAGCGAGTTTGGTCACGACGGCGCGATGATTTATGCAGATTGCGGTGTGGTGATCGAGCCGAGCGCCGTCGAGTTGGCGGAGATTGCGATCGCCGCCGCAGATTCGTGTAAGGCGTTGCTCGGTGCTGAACCGCGTGTCGCGCTGCTCTCGTTTTCCACGAAAGGAAGTGCGAAACACCGGCTGGTCGACAAAGTCGTCGAAGCAACGCGGACCGTTAAGGCGCGTGCGCCTGAGTTGCTCATCGATGGCGAACTTCAGGCAGACGCGGCGCTGATTCCCGGAGTCGCTCAATCCAAAGCGCCGGGTTCGCCCGTCGGTGGCCGTGCAAACGTACTGATCTTTCCCGACTTGCAATCCGGAAACATCGCGTACAAGCTTACTGAGCGTCTGGCGGGCGCCACGGCAATCGGCCCGATCCTGCAGGGTCTCGACAAACCGGCAAACGACCTATCGAGGGGCTGCACCGCGCGCGATATCGTCGACGCCATCGCAATTACAGCCGTTCAGGCTCAGGCCCGTAAGGCTTGATTCGGCGGCTGGGCAACGCAGGATTTCTGGAGGCATCCAACAGCCGATTCCTCAAATGTTTTGGCTGAAACGCACAACTGGTCTTCTGGTCATGGTGGCGCTTTTGGCGTTTGCCGCTGGGCAGAGCTCCAGTCAGGAACCGTCCAAACCACAAGCCTCGCCTTCGCCAACTCCCGAAACAGTCAAGGTTTTCACTGAAGAAGTACGCCTTCCGGTCGTCGCTTTCGACTCTTATGGTCATTACGATCCCACGCTCGAGCTCGACGACATACTCGTGCTGGAAGATGGCGTAGCGCAACAACTCCGAAGTCTCAGGCACGTTCCCGCAAACGTTCTGTTCCTGCTCGATACGGGTGGTGAGTTGAGCGGGCTTGGCGGAATGTCGAAAAGCACGAGTCTAACGCGCGACGTTGCGTCACGGCTGGTGTCGAAACTTGAAGACGGCGACTCCATCGCCGTAATGCAATCTGGTAATGCGGCGGAGATGCTGCAACCATGGACGACTGACAAAGCTGCTGTCCTGAAGACACTCAAGAACAAGCTCATCTCAACCAAGCGATCGCGGATTTCCGACGCGATTGCGAATGCGAGTGCGCAGTTAAAGGATCGTCCCGAGGGAAGCCGTCATGTCGTGATGATTACCGACGGAGTTGACTCACCCGGCGGCAAAGTCGATCGCGCGGAAGCAATTCGCAAGTTGATGGCGGCGCGGGCTACAGTGCATATCATCAGTTACACGGAGTTTGTGAGACAGAAGAACCCTGCGAATAATTCAGCGGTTTCAGCTGGGCCACGTCCGAAAAGTTCCGACCCAATCGCCTCCACCGATCCGACAATGCCTCCAGGGCAAACTCGCTCGCCTTCCTACGGTGTTAGCATTCGCTTCGACCCAGCGATGAAGCGCCAGCGCAAAGCTTATGAAGCTGACGTGAAGAAGAGTCAACAGGCGTTGAAGAATATCGCCGATGAGACAGGCGGAAGACTGATGTTGCCGCTCGACAGTCAGGAAATGTTGGCCCAGGCAAATGAAGTCGCTCGTGCAATCGGAGCCGAGTATGTCGTCACCTATCGCCCCAAACGACCGCTCGCCGAGGCCCAACCCGGCGAATATCGTCGCATCGAGGTAGCCTCACGCCGCGTCGGCGTCAGCCTCCAATCCCGTCGCGGCTACGTAGTGCCACTTCCAAACTAAGCCACAGAAGGCACAAAAAACACAAAAGGCACAAAAAAGAAGTCCGATAACTGAAACCCTCTTTTATGTGCCTTTTGTGCTTTTTGTGCCTTCTGTGGCCTAAATCGTGGCTTCGAGACGGGCTTCCATCATCGCCATCACCTGGCGCACATCGAATTGATCGGGCTTCGGCATCAACGACTGCCGGTGCAACTCTTCCCAATCTTCCTTCGGAACTCGATGGAAAGCTTCGACAACCTTCGGATCGAATTGTCTACCGGCCCAGTCATCAAGCTCCTGTGACGCGGCTTCGTATGGCTTGCCACGACGATAAACACGATCGCTGGTGATCGCGTCGAAAGCGTCAGCCACCGAAAAGATTCGCGCGCAGATGTCGATCTCTTCCTTTCGCAAACCGAGTGGATATCCAGTGCCGTCCCACTTCTCGTGATGTTGGGCCACGACACGTGAGGCGCCCTGCAGAAACTCGATGCCACGCAAAATCTGTTGGCCATGAAGTGGGTGTTCGCGCATGCGCACCCATTCTTCTTCCGTGAGCTTCGCCGGCTTGCGCAAAATAGAATCCGGCACACCGATCTTGCCGATGTCATGCAACAACGAACCAAACTCCAGCGCCTTCATTTCTTCGCTGCTCAAGCCGTATTCGCGTCCGAGTCGCAGGCTGTAAGTGACCACGCGTTCCGAATGTCCGTGGGTTTCGGAGTCTCGCGTTTCGAGTGCAGCCGTCAGCGCCTTGAGTGTGGAGCGATAGGCGCCTTCGAGAGAATTCAATGCTTTATCGAGCTCGATGGTCCGTTGTTCGACAAGTTCTTCGAGGTGGTTTTCGTAACGCTGCTTCGCAACCACGAGATCGTGATGTTCGAGCGCGCGTTTGACGACTGCTTCGACCTGCCGCAGATCGAAAGGCTTCATCAGATAATCGAACGCGCCGAGGCGCAGAGCACCGATGGCACTCTCGACGGTCTGCATGCCGCTGATCATCACTACCACAGTGTCAGGCGCAAACTCTTTCACATGCGGAATCATGTCGAGCCCGCTCATTCCGGGCATCGTGATATCGCTGATCACTAACTGGAATTCGCCTTCGTGCAGACGCGTAAGTGCTTCCTCAGCCGATCCTGCTCGGATGCAGTCGTACTCTTCACTGAGCAAATCGGCGAGGATCTCGGTTATTTCAACTTCATCGTCAACTATCAGAATGCGGGGCGACACAATTGTCGGCATTTGGTCTCTCCTGAAAATGGCAGGACATGGCGGCTAGAAAAGATAGTAGAGCTCAACCAGCAACGGTGAGTGCACGCGTGGGTAAGGGGCTGGGTAAGGCCCCGCCAAAACCTGGCTCAGGCATTCTAGCTGTTTTGCTACCCACTGGCAAACATGTTTTTACATATCGGCTAAATCCAAGTCCGAGAGCAGCTTACCAACAACGATTCACGATAGGAGATGTGAATTTGTCTCAAGGTGTGATTAAAACCGAGGTGAGTGACGAGTGTTGCGCTGAGTTCGAAAGCGCCGTATCATGTCCATCCTTCAAGCCGGAGTGGCGAAATTGGTATACGCACCAGACTCAAAATCTGGCGTCCGTCAAGGACATGTCGGTTCGAGTCCGACCTCCGGCACCAGCTTTTCTCCCGCACTCAGAAAGCGCCAAAGCCAGGGGCAGGCACGAAGCGCGTCGCCCCTGGGTAGGACTGTCTATTTCGGCTCTTTCGGATCTTCCGGCACTTCGGTGTCAGGCATGTTCGAGAGTGCGGAGTTATGAACAATTAACCTTACCAAACCCTTTCTCTTCATGAAGACGAAGAGCTTATCAACAACTGTCGCCTTGCCGCCGACAGTCACCTCTGCTTTCCTCAAGTAGACGTTGCCCATAGCAATGCCAATGTTGTCATGGACTTGAATGGCGGCTTTCCCTTCGATTTCGTTATCAAAGTCTGCCCATACATACCCTTGCTTTATAAACCCCTCGTCAAGAGGAAATTCGTCATCTTCACCTATGAAGTATGCAAGTGCGCCTTCCTTCGTGGTCCTAAAATTTTGCGGCGCCTTCGCCAGCGTGGGACGGAAAAATACTCTGCTTCCCTCGAAGTCGTACAAACGTTCAATGAACGCGATGGCCTTGCCTCGATAGTCACCATCTGGATACGCCTCACATATCTCGATTAAGCCGTTGCACCAATCCCGCTGAGCTTGATTGACCTCCGCCTCCGAGATTTCTTCGATAGGGTAGGGTGTAGACATGTCGCTGATTCTCCTTTGAGTTGGGAAGTAACGATGACCGACAGATCGCCAGAATGTGCGATCAACCAAAATGCTGGTGAACTGTCTGGGTCAAATTGCGCAAGTTGTGGAGGGACTCACGCTACGTGCGAACTGAGAACGTGCGCGACTCTAGTCCTTTTGCACGATCCATGTCAAATAAACTCTGGACCAACTACCCTGCGATGCGCTCCAGCAGTTTTGGGTTTGCATCGAAGGAGTGGTACTGGAAGGGATAGTCTTTCTTGTACTCCCGGATGAAGTCAGGGACTTTGGTGAGGACGTTCTCGATCGATTTCATCATCTGCAGCAGCATTTCCTGGCAGATGTCGGCGCGCATCTCTTCAGGAAGTGTTGACGGGACGCGCCGGTTAATCCGCACGAGGAGATCGTCGAACGCGGTCCGTCGCTCGCGCACGAGAGTTTGCCAACCGGGCCGCTTTTGACATTTCTTCGTGTGATAAAAAAGCTGACCGCAATCACAACGACGCGGATCGGTTACGTGAAGTCGTAACCGCGCCACTGTGCGGTGATGGCACTTCAGCTTCCGCACGATTTGCTTATCGAGATAACCGGCCGTGATTAGGGCGATGATCTCCTGTTCTTTCGCAACGATCTTCGAACTATCGCGACGAGAAGCAGTCATCGCCTTACATTTGCGGCAGCGATAGGAGTGTGGCCGCCCGCTCGAACGACGAGAAAAGCGATGCATCTGGACCCGACATGAGACACAAAAAGGATGTTGCCACTTCGAATCTTCGAGACTCAGCTTCGGCAACCGTGAATTCTGGCGCGGACTGAGAGTCAATTCGATGCGAGTGGCGATGCGACACTGCGAACAAGCGAAGTTCTTTCCATGCCGCGACATTGGTTGGCGACACGTGAAGCACCAGGCGTTTTGCTCCGCTTTCTTCTGGCCGCGTTTAGTTGTTAGTTTACGTGGTTGACCGTACCGCACACCGCACCTATGCAGTAGACAAAATTCAGCAATGTCGGATTGTTGCTTCTACGTAAAGATTAGCCGGGTTGCCGCACTGAAGCTGGTACTACCAAGTAATGGCACTGGACCATCACGCAATTGGGAGGTGTTTCCGAATAAATAATGGCTGAATGATTCCCGAAAAGATTGCTCAACACCTCTGACACAAATATACCCGCTTTTGTCACGAAAATTTTTGGATTAAAAGAACCGTTTCATTGCGATCATCTTGCATCGTGGAACGTACTGTAGGGGCGGCCCTCCGTGGCCGCCCTTGGTTTAAAGCGAGTTCGCCAAATCCGAGGCCGTCGCTTCTTGAATCCGTGTATAAACCAAGGGCGGCCACGGAGGGCCGCCCCTACAGTTACGCCCAAATCGTTCGCTTATCAAATTGACCCCGGCTGCGGTCATAATGGAATGTAATCGATTAGATTGACCTCGTCGACTCCTATCCACCCTCGCATTTCCTACTTAACCCACATGGCACGCGAGTAGCTAAAGAGGTCGAGGCGTATCGCCCAAGTTTGACAACGACGAGTGGTAAATCCCCAGTTACCCCACCTCCCAACAGTTATGTTTCTCGAACGCCAGTCTTTCATCTCCCGCGCCAGCCAGCTATGGGCCCTCCCTACTTTCGTGATTCCCGTCGCGCTGGCCTGTACCTTGATCGCCTCCCAACTCTTTGGCTCAGCTCTGACTCCGCTTATCGTCATTCTCTTTGTCGCTCAAATTATCTTCAGCTTCCTGGTCTGGACCAGATGGAGAGGCACGCGAGAACAACTAACGGGCGTCAGGCACGAACTGTCGAGCCTGCAAGGGATCGTCGATGTCTCGCGCGATGCCATCATCGGTGTGACGACCGACGGCACGATCATGAGTTGGAATCGAGGCGCGCGCGGGATTTATGGATACAGCTCACAGGAAGCTCTCGGGTCGCCGATCTCGATGCTCTTCGATCACCGTCGTGGCCAGGAAGCTTCCCTCTTGTTTGAAAAAGTCGCGCGTGGCGAGAACGTCACGCAATACGAAATGGTCCACCTCAAAAAGGGCAGAACCCCAATCGACGTCTCTCTTACTATCTGCCCGATCATGGACGGCAAGGCGATCACCGGCGCTTCGGTGGTCGCTCGCGATATCACCGAACGCAAACGCGCCGCCGGCTCTCTTGCCCAACAAGCCGCGGCGATGAAAGCGTCGATGGACGGCATGGCCATCATCGATCACCTCGGCGTCTGTATCTACCTCAACGATGCTTACGCGAAAATTTTTGGTTACTCAAATCCGGAACGTCTCATCGGCGCGAGCTGGGAGATGTTCTACTTTCAGGAGGAGCTGAATCGTCTCAAGGAACAGATCATGCCCGCTGTTTGGCGCGACGGTTCGTGGCGAGGCGAAGCCCTGGGGTTGAAACTTAGCGGTGGAACTTTCCCCCTCGAGATTTCGATTTCAAGCGTCGATGGCGGTGGTCTGGTCCAAGTCGTGCGCGATATCACGGAACGCAAGAAGATCGAGGAGACCCTGCGCAACAGCTCACTCAAAGACGACCTCACGGGATTATTCAATCGTCGCGGATTGCTCAAACAAGCCGCGCCTTACTTCGACTTCGCGCGCCGTCAAAAAGAAACTCTGCTCCTGCTCTTCATCGACCTCGACGGCATGAAGCGCATCAACGACGAGTTTGGACACAACGAAGGCGACAACGCACTCATCAACACGGCAAAGATTCTCAACCGCAGCTTTCGCAGCACCGACATCATCGCACGCCT
>DATNFX010000331.1:0-5226 GCA_035606195.1 Pyrinomonadaceae bacterium | reverse complement strand
CAGTTTGATATCGTCAAACTCTTTGCCGGTCTCTTTGAGATTCTCGTCGAGCTCGACGTAGATGATTGCCAGGCCAGTGCGCGAGATCGATTCAATCTTCGTGACCTTTGAATTGCCGGCCATCTGCTCTTCGACTTTCTTAGTCACGAGCTGTTCGACCTTTTCAGCACTCGATCCGGGCCAGGGCACAAGCGCTACGGCCGTGCGAACCTGGACCTCAGGATCTTTGCGCTGGGGCATGCTGATATAGCCGTACACGCCCCACAGGCAGGTAAGTATCAGCAGCACCCACGCGACCTGCCGTGTTTCGACGAAGAAGCGCGCCGTGTTGTGCTTGCCTTTGATGAGTTCTTGATCGCTCTTTCCATGGGACATGATTGCTGCTCCTCGTTATGATTTTGACTAGGTCACATAGGTCCTATAGGACCTATGGCATCACGCGGACTTCTTCACCGTCGGCCACCTGCGTGACGCCGGTTGTGATCACGATCTCGCCAGGCTTCACGCCGCTGTTGATGGCGACCGAGTTGCCGTACGACTCGCCTAGCGTCACATTTCGCAACCGCGCGACGTGCCTGCCGCCCGCTTCTTCAATCACCAGGACTGCGTAAGCGTTTGGATCCGACTTCGAACGAGTGATCGACGTTAACGGCACAACCGGAACTTCAGTCGACACGTATGATTCGTTCACCACCATCGAGGTGACCATTCCGGGCTTCAGCAGTCCCTGCAGATTCGGAATCGTGACTTCAATGTCGAACACGCGGCTGCTCTGATCCGCCGCCGGCGAGATACGCGAGATGTGTCCGGTAAACTCGGTTCCCGGCACAGCGTCGGTCGTCATCGTGAGCGTGTCGCCCAAATGAAACTTTTGCAGCGTCAAATCCGGCACGCCGAAAGCAGCCTTCACCGAGCTCAAGTCAGCCAGCACGAATGCCGGTGTTCCGGTGGAAACCAGTTGACCAACCTCGATTTTTCTTTCGATCACCACGGAGCTCAGCGGCGCACGCAGTTGCGCATCACCGAGTGGAATGCTCGCGGTGTAAACAGTCGCTTCGGTGGTCTTTATTCGTGATTCAGCCGCGCCGATCTGGAATCTCGCCGTGTTGACCTTTGCTTCTGCGACTGCAAGTTGAGCTTTCGCAGCTTCAAACTTCGCTTTGCTGACCTCGAATCGTTCTTTAGCGGCGTCGTAGTCGGGCTTCGTAATGCTTTGCGTTGCAAACAGCGCTTCCGCTCTTTGGTAGTCCAACCTGGCTCGCGTAAGTGTTGCTTCCGAGTCTTTGAGTTGGGAGCGACTCGTCTCGACTGCCGTGATCGCTTCCTTCAGTTGCGCGTTGGTGGTGTCGAGTGTCGAACGTGCTTCACCTTGCTGTGACCTTGCTTCATTTACTTTTGCGACATAATCACTCTGTCGCAGCCCGGCCAACACCGCGCCTTTCATCACGACATCGCCGGCCTGGATGTGACGGCCCTCCGCACTCTTGATCGTCTCCACGTAACCTCCGACTTTGAATGCAACTTCAACCTGCGAACTCGGTCTGATACTTGCCGAGTAACGAACACTGCTGGTTCCTGAGTGAGTTTCAACTGTCTTCGCCTTGACCGGCTTTACTGTTTTCTCTTTTGCCGTGGTTTTGCAGCCGATCGTCAAAGCGATAAGCGCCAGGGCCGTAATCAGGGTTAATGTTTGCTTCGTATTCATTTGCTTTCTCCTATCGCTTTTTCGAAATCTGCTTTTGCGGTCCAGAACGTAAGTAGCGCCTTCTGGTAGTCGTAATCTGAATTTGTCATTACCGTTTGCGCCTGCAGCACATCCTTCAGGAGCACTGCATCGAGACGGTATTTGTAAGTAACCATCTGCACGTTTGCGCGTGCCTGCGTCTGGGCCAGCTTCGCGACTTTCAGCAACTGCCGGCTCTCCTGCATTTGACGAAAGCGAGTATTGACTTCCATCAGGACCTCGCTCTCTGCATCCAGTAACGAGTTGCTAGCCTGGTCTATGCTCTTTCCTTTTTCAGCAACTTCACGTTTCTTGCGCCCCCAATCAAAAACTTCCCACTCCACCTGCACACCAACACCGCTCAAGCTGCGCGGAACGAAGTTCGAATAGCTGAAAGTGGTGGCGTAGTTGACGGTCAAACTCACGTCCGGAATGAACTCAGACTTCTTGATTCGCTTGTCGAGTTTCGCCTGCTCGATTCGTAGTTTTGCTTCACGAACTTCAGGACGATTTGCGAGTGCGCGCTCGCGTGCGCTAACGAGATCTGTTTCGCGCATGACCGCCAAAGCCGTTTCGTCACCACTGCTCACAGCGAACTCGGTACGCACGTCGCGTCCGAGCAAGTGGTTCAGTTGCTCTCTCTGCGCCAGCCATTGATTCTGGACGGTCAACAGTTCGTACTCGGCTTTTGCGAGACGAGTCTGGACGTCCATGAGCTCTGTTTTGAGCACGACTTGCTGGACCACGTATTCACCAGTGACGCGGTCCAGTTCGCGATAGAGCTTGAGGTTTGCCTCGGCGGCCTGCGCGGCGCCTTGCGATTGCAGGATCGCGTAATAGGCGCGCTTGACTTCGTTGACGAGGGCCTGCTCGGTTGCATTCAATTGTGCTCGCGAGATCTCGCCCGCCATTTCCTGCTGCTTGATCTGAAGCTTGATGCGATGCAGTTGTGACAACGGCTGCTGCAGCTGGCCCACGATCGCCGCGGTCGGATTCAGTGAAGACGTAATCACGGTGTCTTCGTTCGGAATCGGACCGGAAGGACTGGTGCCGAAGACGCCCTTTTCAAACGTGGTATCGAAGGTGCTCAGCGGTTTCGAGATACCGGCGTTGAGCTTGAACACCGGTAGCAAGTGCGTGCGCGCCGCTGCGGTTCGGTCATCAGACTTTTCGGTTTCCAGCCGAGCGTTTTTCGCTGAGCGGTTGTTTATAAGAGCGAGGTCGATGGCCTTATCAAGGGTCAGAACCTCGACTCCGGGCGGTATGAGCATCGGTTCCTGCGCCAACGCCGCTGATCCTGCGACGCCTGCGAGCAGGAGGGTGGCTATCAGGAAATGGATTTTTGAACGAATAAGGCCAGGCATTTCGGCATTCCTTTCTATCGGACTGTTTGAACCCGTTTCGGGCAGCGTCAAGATAGGAAATGGCCGGGTGTAGTCGCATATGCCGAAAGATACATTTGTGAGGTGTAATTGATTTTTATCCGCGTAATCTGTGGCTAAAACCCTGTTCTATGGCATAAACTCACTTTCCCCATGAGTTCAGCCCCCAAATGGGTCGGTCAACGACTCACGACCAAGCTCTACCTTCAGCCGGCGCGCCAAACGCTCGTCGATCGCCCGGTTTTGCTGGACCAACTGAAGGACGGTTTGAGGGGAAAGCTGACGCTCGTCTCGGCTCCGGCGGGCTTCGGGAAGACTTCACTGGTCGCGGCGTGGCAGAAAGAATGCGATACACCGCTGGCCTGGGTCTCCCTCGACGAGGAAGACAACGAGCCACTGCGCTTTTTGGACTATCTCATCGGTGCGCTTCAGATGGTCGATACTGACCTCGGAGATGAAAGCGCCGAATTACTCCGCCGGACGTCAACGCCACCAATAAAGGTCGTTCTCACAGCACTTCTCAACGAGATAAATGCCTACGACAAAGAGTTTGTCCTCGCGTTTGACGACTATCACGTCATCCACGAACACGGCATTCATGATGCTCTGAGCTTTTTAATCGAGAGGCTCGCTCCACACGCGCACGCACTGATCGCGACGCGCAGCGACCCGCCGTTTCCGCTCGGGCGCCTGCGTGCACGCGGCGAGTTGAAAGAACTGCGCGCGAGCGATTTGCGATTCGACAGTACCGAGGCCACAGCCTTCCTGAACGATGTGATGGGCCTCGAACTAAAACCGCATGACGTGGCGGCGTTGGAAGAACGAACCGAAGGTTGGATCGCTGGTCTGCAACTCTCGGCACTCACGCTTCAGGGCCGCACAAACCGTTCCGAGTTGGTGAAAGACTTCGCGGGCGATAATCGCTTTGTTCTGGATTACCTGCTCGAGGAAGTGCTCAATTGCCAGACTGAAGAAGTGCAGGACTTTCTCCTTCGCAGCTCAGTGCTGACACGGTTCAATGGGTCGCTCTGCGATGCCCTTACCGGCGATGAGCGTGGTCACGAGATGCTCGAGCAACTCGATCGAGCCAACCTGTTTTTGATTCGTTTAGACAACCGTGGCGAGTGGTTTCGTTACCACCATCTTTTTGCGGATCTGCTGCGGTTGAAGCTCAAACAAAAGCAACCGGGCGCGATTCCAAAACTCCAGATAACGGCAAGCGAATGGTGTGAAAAGAACAATTTACCTGAAGAAGCCATTCACTACGCACTTGCGGGTCAGGATTGGGACCGGGCGTTGAATCTCATCGAGCCGATTGCGATTCCCGTAATAAGCATGGGCGGCTTCCAACGAGTAAACAATTGGGTCGAAGCCATTCCTGAATCTACCTTCAAGACTCGTCCTCGCGTTTTTTCCTACTACCTTCCGACGCTGCTTTATAAAGAAGAGTACGACCAGATCGAGAAGTACCTGCACATTCTGGAAGCTGCGGAGCCGGAAGAGTTGAGACGCCGTTTGATGAGTTTGGTTTGGTCGACGCGTTCTCTGGTAGCGGCGGTCCGCTACGATCCTGACAGCGCTTTCGAGTGCAGTCAAAAGGCGACGGAGTTTCTGCTGCCGGACGACGTCACCCAGCGCGCGGTTGTGTTTCAGACGCGCGTGCGCGCTGCGTCTATTCACGGCGATACAAACGAGATCAGGAAGGCTTTGTCTGCAGCACTTCCAGTGTATCGCCAGGCCGAACATGTGATTTTTCAGGTGTGGGGACAGATGGCTCTCGCGCTCACCAACATCATGCAGGCGCGCCTGAGCGCCGGCGAAGAAGATCTCAAGAGAGTTCAGCAGTTTTCAAGAGAACATCTGAAGACGCGTCCGGAAACGCTGCTTTACACTTATGCATTCCTTTGCGATATCAGTCGCGAACGGAACGATCTGGAGAATGCAAAAAGCTATCTCAACGAAGCACTAACGCTCATTCGCCAGACGGGCCGCGAATGTTTTCCCGGATTCACTATGGAAAACGTCAAAGCTCTGGCACTGACGCTGGAACTCTGTGACGACGGAGCTCAGGCCGACGCGCTAATCGATCAGGCTTTACGGCGTGTCAGACGATGGCGAGCT
>DATNFX010000330.1:0-18019 GCA_035606195.1 Pyrinomonadaceae bacterium | reverse complement strand
GAATACCAGATCAAACTGGCGGAAGTTTGGACCACGCAGAGCATTGCGGGGCAAATCTCCAAACGCACCCGGTAATGGTATCGAGAACGCGGCCGGATTGATGATGTTTCGATCGTTGTTCAGGTACGGGCTGACACCAGGAATGAGGTTGGGCCGGCGAATGTTTCGCGACGCGCCGCCACCCGGCGTATTGATCACACCAACAAACCCGACCGGCAACGTGCCGCTGGCAAGCTGGGCCACAAATCCTCTCGGAACCGTGGTGGCTACGTTATTGAGCGTTACCGGACAAGTGTCCTGCGCGCACTGCATCACGACGTCGGGTCTGACGATACCGACCTCGATTGGAAGACCACTGCGAGCATTAATGATCCCGCCGACTTCCCAATCTCCCAACAATGCATTTCCCAGATTGCCGAAATCATGACTCGTGCCTTTGCCGAACGGCAGTTTGTACAAGGCACTGAAGTTGAACGTGTGGCGCACGTCGAAGTTGTTGTAACCACGATCAGCTTCGAAGTTATCCGGAATGGCAGCCGTCCGAGCTTCATTTGATCCGGCAGTGTTGCCGAAACTGCGCGAGAAGGTGTACTGCGAATTGAGCGTCAATCCAGTGGTGATGCGCCGCGCGAGCGTCATCTGGAACGCGTTGTAGCTGTCGTCGCCGCCACTGGTCTTGTAGTCGACTTCAGCGAACGGCTGGAGCGCGTTGTTTCCGGAGATAACTGAGAACTCGCGCACTGTGCGAACCGCCGTGATGCGACCACTGTTCACATCCTGCACGTTCACGACACCGAAACCTGCGGGTATCACACCGTTGCTGAGAATCGTGGTCTGGCCCGGCAGAATCTTGTTCGCGATGCTGCGCAGGAAGAGATTTCTTCCCTGGCTGCCTACGTACGCGGCAGTCAAGACTGTTCCCGAGAACAACTCCTGCTGCAGTGAGAACGTGTACTGGTAAACCTTCTCAGGAATCTTGTAATCCGGAGAGTAAGCACGCGGTTGATACGAGCGTCTGTTTACGTTTGCAGGATTGTTAAAGAAGGCGATTGCCAGATTCGAGTCAAGCGGAAAACTCGGTGGCAAGGCTGAATTGACTGGATCAGTCGTAAATGTCGAACTAACTCGATCGCTTTCGATTGGCTGAATCTGGTCTTCTGTTTGACCTGGACCATAGAAAATTCCGAAACCGCCGCGCAGCACCGTACGACCACCTCCAAAGAACCCGGTTCCCTTGTCATTCGGCGACCAGGTCATCGAGATGCGTGGGCCAAAATTGGTCTTTGACGACTGGAACGCGTCTTCAGTAGGGGGCCGGAAAGTTCCATTCGTGATATTGAACAGCACCTGCAGATTTCGGTCTTCTCGCAGAGGCGTGTAGTACTCGTAACGCAGTCCGTAGTTGAGCGTTAGATTTGGTCTGATCTTCCACTCGTCTTCCGCGTAGGCGATGTAATACTCCTGCTTCGCAAACCTCTGTCCAGTAGCTCCGCCGTTGAAAGGACTTGGAGCACTCACGTCACCTAAAAACTGTACTGACTGTGCTGTGTTCGCAAGGAACGCGGGAAGATTCGAATAGGTGTAGGTGGTACCACCCAGACGATCCGTGTACAAGCGAATCATTCGTAACTCACCGCCAAACTTCGCGTTGTGATTCCCTTTGGTCCAATTCGCGCTGTCGACTAGTGAGAGGGAGTACGGCGTGTACGGTTGACCGCGACCATTCGTGGCGCTGTTTGCGCGTACGAGGCCGCCAGGTGTTGCCGTGCCGGCTGATGTGCCCTGACCCGGAAGAGCAAAGTTTGCAGTGTTGCCGGAGATGTTGATGACTGCCGACGAGAGATCAAAACCGGCAATCGTTGGCGCCACCCCGTTGATTCGTGTGTAGGCGCCGTTATAACCAAACTTGAATTCGTTCAGCAGAGTCGGCGTGAGCAGCGATTGGAGGGCAAAGACTCCGTTCTGTGGCACTGCTTTGATCAAAACACGCCGGCCGGTCACGCCTTCAGGCTGATCGTTACTTCCCTGATCGCGGAAGAACCGAAAGTACGATGAATGCTTCGCGTTGAATCGGTAATCGAGACGCAGCGCGACGGAATTCTCATTGACTGACGCACTGTCCTGCAACTGGGCCACGTCGAAGAAATTGGTTCCTGACCCGGTGGAAATAATTTGTGCAGCAGGTGATTTGAAGGCCGGCAACAACGAAACGCTCAGCGCCGTGCAGGGATTCGGTCCGGTTCCGAAAGGAGCTGCGCAAATTCGACTTGCCGATCCGGGAACTGCTTCAACCGAATTGATACCCGCTCGCAGTCGATAGCCTTCATAGCTGAAGAAGAAGAACGCTTTGTCTTTGACTACTGGGCCCCCGATAGAGCCACCAAACTGGTTGAGTCGGAGTGGCGCTTTTTGTCCGATGATGTTGTCGAAGAAATTCGCGGCGTCGAGTGCGTCGTTGCGAAGGTATTCGAAAAGCGAACCGTGATATGCATTGCCTCCCTGTTTCGTGACCACACTAACCTGCCCGCCAGTGCCGGTACCAAACTCAGCCGGAAAGTTGTTCGAGTCAACGCGAAACTCCTGCACGTTCTCGAGACTCGATTGCAGCCGGAACGGTGATGGAACTTCACCGTTGAGGTTACCCGGCGAAGCGTCGATGATTGCCGATCCTTCGATTCCGTCGTAACGAATCACGTTCTGTTGCACGGCGCGTCCACTGAAGCGAATGTCGCCGAAGGTGCCGGAGCCACTGTTCACCGAGCCTGGCGCCTGCAGATAGAGTTGTGAGAGTTGCCGACCGTTGAGTGGCAGTGCTTCGACTTCGCGTGGATTAACGTTCACGCCCATCGAAGCCGTGCCGGTATCGATCCCGGTATCTGCCGCGGCGACGATATCGACTTTCGCCTCAACCCCTGTGGCCTGAAGAGCCAGGTCCAAATTCAACTCCTGGCCGGCAAGCAGTTGAACGTTTGTCGCACGCACGCTGAGATTTTGAGCGGACGCCGTAACCGTATAGAGAGAAGGTCTGAGTGCGGAAACGATATAGGCTCCGGTGTCGCTTGAAGTTGCCGTTCTCTCTTCACCTGTGCGTTCGTTCTTGACGACGATCGACGCACCGGGCACGAGGCCGCCGGCTGAATCTTTGACCGTGCCCGCGATGCGCCCCTGATCCTGCTGGGCATAAGCCGGCAGTTGAATCAAACAAACGGTTGCGAGAAACGTGACCAGAAGCAGGACCTGGCGGACTGGCCGGGGAACGTTATTCGAATACATACAATTCTCCTGTGGAAGTTCAGTTGATGCCTTGAGTGTCGATTGGTACAAAGGCAGACGTTATCCCCGAGCGGTTAAGTGCATGTAAATTGCGCCTTAAATGTTTGTTAAGCGGGACTGAGTGTGGGTAGGTCAGTTGTTCGCAGAGGATTTTGGAACTGCCTGGCTCTTTTTGGACTTCAACTCCTTCGCAAGCACGGCCCCTGCGAATTGAAGCTTCAATAAAAGGCGCAGTGATGGCTCACGAACATTGCTGACTATTTGATCTGCACGAAACCAATCAGCGACAGCAAGGCTCGACAACCTCGGATCGATTCTTATTTCGCTAAGACTCGACGGCACTACTCCCAGCCGCGTTTGACTATCTCCAATCCTGGCTTCTAGCCCAAATCCAACTGGCGGCTTGGTTCGTGCAGAGTCTTTCGACTCAGACGAATTAGCGTACCTTACTGCGGTTAGCAGCGTCTCAAACGCTCGGCGGGAATCGTCCTTCACCAGCATTGCAGTCGCCAACAGTGCCAATTCTGCTTTATAGGGAGTAGGTGAGGATGCGTCCAACGCTTTAAGCGCTTTAGTGATCGATTCAAAACCTAGTACCTTATCCTCTTTGGCCGCAACTGACGCCACGGCAAGTAGAGTCCAAGCTCGTGATTCTTGGGAAGAAATGGACCCGGTCAACTGTTGAGCCTCAATAATCTTTTTCTGTTTCACCAGCCCGTCTACGCGTGCGATCGTCAATAGGTCTGCATAAGCCGACTTCACATCCGTGTCGCTAAAACCGCTGATCGCATCGGTAGCCAGATCAATTTTTTTCTCAGAGTCTTCCGACTCATTCCGCAACAGTTCAGAGACAAAGCGAATAAGCCTTCGATCGCGCCTATCGGAAACCGCGTCCTTTAGAATTTCTTCAAGTCTCTCCTTTGGATCTGACAAAGTTTCCGGCTGGAGTGTCTGTACTAATGCCTTCATTTTTTCTGGAACCAGCGGTGTCGTCTGATCCAGGACCAAATCAAATTCAAGCAGTTGGTCGGGTGCATACTGCGATATGAGGTAGCGAATATTCCCTGAGAATGCGCGATATCCATCGATAATGTAATACCTATCGATGCCACCCTCTTTCACAACGAGTGCCCACGCTTGAAGCGAGCGCATGAAGAAGCTGACAAACGCATTCTTTGCCGCCAGCGGCATGTCCTTATCGACCAGGCCGACCGTGGAGGCAGCCACGAGACTAGAGGGATCGAGCGCAACGTTAATCGCCATTGACTCACCGATCCTGTTTTCGAATCTGTTAAGGAGTGCGCGATTTCCGGTCTGAAGTAGTTTCTCGATAATCTCAAATACGACACCTGAGACAGTTCCACCTTGAAGACTCTGAGTCACTAGTCGCAAGGCTCTGTCGGGGTCGGAATCAATGAGCGAAATCGCTACTTTTGCAGCCTGGTCAGCAGAGGTTCTCCGGTCGGCGAAATAAGCACGCCAGGAATTATCTTTGAAGTTGGCTGACGAGTTGCGGGTGGACGGTTCCTCTAAAGGTTGGACCTCTTTTTGTCGAACAAGCGCTTTCTCCGAGTCCGCGGTCGCATATACCGCAAGCGTCTCATTGCGTAGAGTTGCGGCCATATTTCGTTGAGCCCAACTTGCGGAGTCTGCCGAACCCCATTCTTTTAAGTCACGCAATACGACTTCAAGCTGGCGAACTGCTTCCTCCTTGTTAGCCGGTCCCAAGATCTTGGCCGCCTCAATCAACAGCTTAACTCTGTTAGGTATGTCGGGGAGTTTTGCGGCGTCGCGCGTAATGTCCGAGATCGATGTGATTGCTAGAGCATAATAATCGTAGTCAGCGGGAGCGGCTTTTTTCTGAGCTTGACACCACGGTCGCGGCCAACAGAGGACCAGCGAAATCAGGATTACTACCCAACGGATCATAGTGGTTCGCAATTCTTTGTTTCCTCAAAAGTCGTGGGCACGTTGAACCAGCCCCGGCCAACATGCCTGTCCGTCCAAACAGGGACTGCTCCCTTCTTCAGGCAGAGTTGTTATGACAAAGAATGGGTGTTGTCAAACAATTTTGCAGGGCCGATATTGTTTGGACGCCGCGCGAGCGAAGGGGTGATGCCCCTAATTGATGAGTTGTGGGTAATACGGTTGAGTGACGAGGCTAGCTCTTTTGTAACTCCTCGCTTCGGTGGGTTTAATGTCGCTCGTGAACATCGCACGCAACTCGATCGTCTTCATCACGACAACCTTGGTCTCAATTTGGCTGTTTGGCGCTGTTCACCAACCGGTGAAGAATGAGACACCCGTTCAGGTTGTCCTTAAGCCGGCAGAACCGGTTACTAAACGAGAAGAGCCGCAACAACTGATCGACATTTTCAGCGATGAAGACACCTCATACAACGGCTACACGATGAGACGGCTCACGAAAATGATCAACGACAAGACGTACCATAACGTCGAAGTCTCCTACGGCGTGTTAATGAAGAACGACCAGCCACTGCTGAAGCTTGATGGCGACGTCTATTTTGGCGCCGGTAACAGCACCGAGTTCGGATTGTTCGACCTGCTGGGAAATGGTTCACAGCAGTTCATCGTCTCGCAAACAGTGCCTAGAGGCGGGCGACATTGGGTCGTCAGTGTGTCGCCGGAAGTGCGAGTGCTCTTTGATAGTGGCGATTATGGCGTGGGGCGGGAAGAGTTCTATGTGATCGACCTCGACAAGGATGGCATCTACGAGATCTCTTTGCCGGTGACAGCCTTCTACTCCATGCAGGACAAGATGTACATCGGAGAGATTCCACTGCCAGAGATCATCTTGAAATACGATCCGAAGGTGCGGAAGTATTTACCGGCGAATCATCTGTTTCCGGACTACGCTCTTCGCGACATTCAAAGTGATATCGAGAGACTGTCCAGCGAAGACAGCAACTACCTGTCAACGAGACTCAACATCCTGCTTCGTTACGTTTACGCGCGAAAGGAGCAAGAGGGTTGGGCGTTCTTTGAGCGCGAGTACAAGCGGCCGGACAAAGAAGAGATCAAAGCGAGAATCACTTCCGTGCTTAAAGACGCACCGGTATACAAGTAGCCTGGCTTGAATACTGATCACTGACCAGGTCGCTACCGCTCCTGTACTGACCCGATCCAAGTGCGAGTTCTACTTTTGAGGCAAGCATTGTCTACCAGAAAAAGCTGATTACCGATAGGCCCACTGCGGGGAGCCAGATAATCAGTGCGACGAGCCAGTCGCGCTTTGCGGTCTTGTAGTCAGGGTCTCCCGTTTCAAGACTGCTATATCTTACCTTCCAGATAATCAGCCAGACCGGGATCGCAAAGAACAATCCGATGTATCCCCATCCCGCGGCCGGGAAAAACAGCATACGCAAGAGCAGAAAGAACCACATCACACCGGCAGCATTGCGCACCCACTTCGCCTCATTGCAGGCGTCGTTTACTCGCTTCTGTAGTTCAGCGCCACGCGCTGCCGTTTCGCGATCAATCGGAGCCGAACAAAACCGGCACACTTCGGCGTCGCTATAGATCATCTCGCCGCAACTTGGACACGGCAGAATGCCTTTATTTTGGGAGATAGTGAAGCTACTCATTTGGAGGTCCAACCTTTCTAGTCTGGTGCAAGGTTTGGAAGCACACGAAAGATATGGCGAAGGATAGTGGTTGTCAAAGGTCTTTAGACCCAGACTACAGTCTGATCTTGATGCCGCCGTTGAAAACGCGTCCTTCAGTATGTGTGTAGATCTCGGCAAACGTGGGCATCTGGTGCGGTGGGAAGACTACCTGAGTAAAGCGTCCCTGGCGAATGTCGGTAATGTTTTCGGCATTGATAAAGAGACTGTATTTGCCGAATGTCTTTTCGCCGAAGATTCCCAGGACCCAAAACGCTTTCGTTCGGAAGCCATTGGTCAGAAACTGGCTGCTCGTGTAATACGCTTCGAAGCCCGTCTTGAAACTCGACTCCTTTTCAAAAAGTAACGCCGAGTTGATTCTGCTCTTCGGAGTTAAAGGCAACGTCCGATTGCCTGCAAGATAGTCAGCTTTGGCATGCGTGAAAGTGTATCCGGCGAACAGTTTCATGATGTCGTAAGACAGCCGAGCGTTGGTTTCAAACCCGCGGCTTCTGACAAGTTGGTCCGCATTCGCGAAACGGAAGTTTCCCCCTGGCGTATCGAGCAGGACGAGCGAGTCTTCGATCTCTGTATAGAAGAACATCTGATTAAGGGAATACGAAAACTTCTCGCCAATAGTGTTTCGATAATTCAGGTCGAGAGTTCCACCACGACTGCGTTCCGCGTTCAAAGAGTTTCCGATTGGTAGCACATTTCGAAAAAGCAGAGTCTCCGCCTCCTCGGTAAAGATGCTGGGCGCTTTATAGCCAAGACCGAAACTCAAGCGGCTGCTCAGATGATTATTAAATCGGTACAGCGCAGAGACACGCGGCAGGGCGAACGTTCCATAATCCTTGAGATGGTCCAATCGAAACCCCGCTTCGAGCGACAGTTTGTTCGTGAGATTGAAGCTGTCCTGTGCGTATGCACCGAAAGTGGTGCGGGTTTCATCGCGCAGAGCCGGTGTGTTACTCGTAGGCGTTTCTCTGAACTGATCGTAGACCGCGTTGAAGCCAAAGACGAGCACGTGATCGCTAAGCGTTCGAAGATACGAAATGTCTGTGTAAGAGTTAAATTGCCGGCCTTTAAAGCCGTAATCAGGAATCTCTATTTCGCGATTGAAAAACGCGAGGCTCTGCCTGGCGAGAAGGCGACTCCCATTCGCAAACTGTCGTTCCAACTGAACCGTCGTGATGTTTCGTAGTGAATCGTTATTTTCAAAGTACTGATGAAAGCTGTCTGCCTCGCCGCGAATGACGAAGACATCACCGCCTTTGCGATTTTGATAAGAAGTAGAGTTGCCGATTACGACGCGAGTCTTGTTGTTGGGATAGAAGAAGAAACGCGGGCTCAACGTGAATGAGGTTGTATTGGGAAGCTCCGTGAAATCGTCATCGTCGACATCGTATTCATTTTGATAATTGACTGAACCGAGAAACGTATAACCAAACCGCTCAAACTTACGTGAATCAAAGATGGAAAAGTCAGTGCCGAGCGCCGTGGTCTGGTTGAAGATCATCGAAGTGCTCGGGGTTTCGTCAGGTTCCTTGCTGATGAAATTGATTACGCCGGCGATTGCTCCGCCACCGTAAAAAGTTGCCGCGGGCCCTTTGATTATCTCTACCTGTTTCAGATCGAGCGGCAGAATATCGAGAAGACTGATGCTGCCGGAAAAACCGCCGAACGCCGGAAATCCGTCTTTGAGAAGCTGCGTGTATCGGCCGTCGAGACCCTGGATGCGTACGCTCTGTGTATTTGACGTCGCGGACGTTTGTTGCACCTTGATACCCGTGCTCTCGTTCAGAACCATCGAAACGTTTGCGGGACGCATGTTGGTCTTCTCGTCCACTTCTTCTTCGTCGATCGCTTCAACTCGGGTTGGCACATCGTCGATCTCACGGCCGGTGCGCGTGGAAACAATCGTTACTTCGCCAACCTCGTTCGTGACTCGAATAAAAACCTCTGTTTCACTTGTAGAAGGGAGTCTCAGCTCTTTGGTTTCATAACCCGGAGAGAAGATCACTAGCGTCTGCACGCCGGCAGGAACGTTGCTCAACTGCGCCGCGCCTTGCAAGTCTGTCGTAGCGGAAATTGAGGTGTCTTTAACGGTGACCGTCGCGCCCGCGACTGGCTCCTTCGTCGTCTCGTCTTTGACAACAATTTTGAATGTTGTCTGGGCAAACGAGACTTGCGCCGTCAGCACTACGATAAAGAACAAAATGAACTTCAAAACAGATATTTCACTCCGAGCAACACGTTGACATCGGTGCGCAGTGTCAATGGACCAGTATTGAGCACTACCGGAAATTGCACGCTGCCTTCCACCACGAATTGCGGACGCGCTGCGTATTGCAGTCCGGGAGCAAGATAGTATTCGGTTGCACTGCTGCCGGAGACCGGAGCGCTATTGAGACGACCTGTTCCACGATGAACAAAGGTGGTTTCGAGAATGAGAAATAATTCTCCGCCGGGTTTTGTATAGTCGCGCGGCAGCAGTACGTACTCAAGATCAGTATTCAGTCGCTGCTCGTGCCCCATGCGAAAGCCATCTCGTTCGGAACGAAAAATCGCTTCGGCATTTCCACCAAAAATAAATCGGCCGCCAGCTTGTGAGAACGCAAGATCGAAGTGCGGCGCCAACCCACCGTTGATCGGCGTGAGCTGTTGCCGGACAAAAGCCGGCGCATTGATTTGGGTTTGACTCGGAGCATCTTTCTTTCCGGTCGGCAGCTCTAATCCGAATCTCGCCGCTGCCTGCCTGTCACCATAAGTCTTAACCTTGCGAAAGAACCGATACTTGGCCCAACCAGTAATGTTTCCCAAACCAATACCTGATCCCGACGTCGATGCATCATGAAATGCTGTTCGAGCTATGGGAACTTCAGCTTCAAGTTGGACATGTGGTGACGGCGTATACGACAAGCTCAGATCTACGACCTGACGATCGACCTCGAGCACTCCCAGATGCTGGCGAATTAAATAGAGACGCGGCGTGATCGCGCCTCCTTTATAAACTGTCAGACCGGGTGAGGTGACGCGTATGGGAGCCAGAGGCTTTGTTGTCTCCGTATCGCTGAGCACAAACGCCGCTGAAATGAACTCCACAGAATAGCGAGCGTCACCTAAAGATGCCCTCAGCCTGTCCGGAACGATTACTTCACGGGCGCTGGTTCCCTGTCCTACCGTTTTCCAATTGCCAATTATTTCGATCGGCGAACCGGGTTCGTTTCCTGATACTGCATTCGTTACATTGGGACCTTCGAGCACAAACTTCTGTCCCGAAGGCTTTACTGTCACAACCCAGACATCGCCTTCTTTTTCGAGCGTGCCGGCGACTGCTATGTCGGCGGCGTCGAGTACATAACCGGCACTCTTCAACGTCGCCTTCAACGCCGCGAACGAAACAGGTTTATCAGGCTTCGGAGTAAATTCTCCAAGCCCCTTCTTGATGTCCGTAACGGCAATCTCTTTCAGTTTCGGTGCGTAATCTAGACGGCTCACGGCCTTCTGGATGTTGTACACTCAATTCCCGCACAGATAACCGGCGATGTGCATTTGCACGCGTTTTACCTGCGCCGCACTGTGAGTCGCGCCACCGAATAAAAGCACCAGGCCAAAGGTAAATAAAACCGTCGTCTTTTTCATTCTTCGCTCCTGAACCTTAACACCAAACTGAAGGAGAGACATTATGAGTCAAAGCGAGTCCAACACAATAGCAAACATCGATCGGGCGTGGGCTCTACTGTTTGCACGTTTGGTGCTCGGATTGATCTTTTTCATGGCGGGAGTGATGAAGGTCTTTCAGCTTGGGCCGCTCAATCATGCTCGCAAGTATTTTCTACCCTTTGCCGACACATTTTTGCCAGTCTGGTCACTATGGGCCATGGGTGTGGTCATTCCCTTCGTGGAGCTGATCGCCGGCGCAATGGTCATACTCGGGCTGCGTGTTCGTGAAGCATTAGTCGCGCTTGGCTTTGTCCTGGCAGTAGTCACGTTTGGTCACTTGCTAAAAGAACCTCTCTACGAGTTCCACACACATGTGATCCCGCGTCTCGCATTGTTGCTTTTTGTATTCATGCTGCCACGACAGGACAATCGATTTTCACTCGACTGCTTGATAGCTCGTCGTCGTAGTTAGCCACGGATTTTACGGATCACGTCAAGCGAATCGCCGGTTTTGTGCTCTTTTATTTGAAATCGCAGGAAATCGTGGATTGCTTTCAATGCTGTCGGATTCTGCGTTGAAATCCGCACCGCTGCTCCCCGATCTATCTCTTCATAGTTGTACTTGATGTCGCCCTTTAACTCCTGCATCACCTGCACTCCCGGAGGTGTTTGATCGTGGATTAGCATCGGTGCATTGAAATTCCCATCGGCGAACATCATTGCGATATGCTTCAAGTGCATTCTGATCTGTTCGCTACTCTCAACATCGTCGGATTTGTTGGCTGTGACCTCAATTGATCCGCCTGATTCGTCCAGCAAGAAATGATGTGTGGTCTTCGTATGGTCGAACCCCATGACGTGATCGCCGCGCTTGTTCATCTCATCGTCAGCCGGGTTATGACCGTGTTTGGGCTGCTGCGCGTAAACCACCACGAGAATCGTCATTGCGAGAATCAATGTAGCCAGGGTTTTCATACTCACTTCTCCTTCTTTCTTTTGATTAAATGGTGTGAACGTTTGGCGGGATCGACCGACAGCGACTCGAGTAGATTGACGCGCTTCCCTCCTGGTCGACGAGCTAATCGCGTATCCCAATCACTGAGTGTCTTTTGGAGTTCGTCTCGTAATGCAGTGAGTTCGCGGAGTTGGTCCTGAACGTTAACTAGGTTTTGCGCTGCGAGTTTTCGGACTTCTTCACAGGGCGCGCCGCCAGCATCGCGAACCTTCAACACCTGCGCCAGCTCGTCCAGTGTGAAACCAACCGACAATGCCCGCCGAACCAGTTGCACCCGCTGCAATGCCTCGGGAGGGTATTGTCGATAGGAGTTGTAACCACGCAGGGGACGAGGCAACACACCTTTGCGTTCGTAATGTCGCAGCGTGTCTCTGCTGACCCCAGCGAGGTCGGCAAGTTCGCCCGAGCTTAACGCACCATTGGCGCTCACTGCTTTCATGATGGCATTCTAAAGCGTGGAACTAATTCCAATGTCAAGCGATCGGATCTCATCAGTTCGCAATTTTTAGTAACGGAAATGCAATATTCACAAACTCAACACAAAAAAGACATGGGTTGTCTGTTACCGTGCCGACACAATTTCGTCGAGGCGATTTCTTTCCCCAAGCCGAAACGATTTCCCCAAATCAGCTTGATTGCAAATCAGCGTTCGTTGTGACCCTGCAGAACTCGCACGGTCATCCCCGATAACGAAAGCGACAAAGATTCCCGGGTGGAATTAGGTTGCCTAATTCGCTCACGGCGAGGCACTGCTGCTCTGCTTATGTGTCGCCCGTCGGGTAGGTCAGGAGTTCGCTGCACGCAAGCAAGTTCGAACATGGGTTGACCTCAGTTCCGAGTGCCCTCGGGTGCGAGGTCGTTTTCAGGGGTTGCTGCTGTGCGGGCAGCGCGGAGTGCCGATTCGGAGTTGAAATTCAACTCCTGACGACGAGGACAAACATATGGACATTAACTTCAGAAAAGTCTTGATGCCACTGTTAGGCGCCATGATTCTGGCGTTTACGGCAGCAATTGCTCAAGCCGATCCGGTAACGTTTAGTACGACTGGTGTCTTCAGCATCAGCGGTACGAATGTCGTTAATTTTACGAACGTCAATGGTACTACGACGATCACTTTCAATGGCACCACGGATCCGGTAAACACGCCTGCTGGTACCAGCTTTGGTGATATCGTAGTTACCACAACCGTACCTGCTAACCTGCAGGGGTCGGCGATCGGTGGGAATTTCACTTTGAATATTATTCAAGTGTCGCCTGCCGGAGCGGGAAGTCTTGTTGCCACGCTTGCGGGAAATATCGGCTTTAACACAGGGATTGCAACAATAACTTTCACAACTACGTCAATAAATATCGGCGGCTTCGTTTACACCGTGAATCCTGTGTATACGATTGCACTGCCGGTGACGGGCGTGGGTGGAGGAGCAGGCACCGGAACAACAACGATACAAGGAACCGTTACAGGTGGCGCTGTTCCAGAGCCAGCCAGCATGGTGCTGCTGGGTACCGGACTGTTAGGTGTCGCAGGTATGGTGCGGCGTCGATTCAAGCGCTAGCCTGGTCTAGCAAACACAACGGAAGTCATTCAGGGGCAGGTACACGCGCGGCGTGCGGCACCGCGTGTGGCCCTGCTTTTCTACTGTTTAATTAACATCGATGTAACACCAGCGTAACACCGAGAACTTACGATGGCGACCTCCAGAAACACCCGTCAAAATTTCTATAGAGTCGCGTCGAAGCATGGCTATTTCCAACGAATTGAGCAGCGACGTTGCCGTCGCACTATTGGCAAAGAAGAAGTCGCCCCAGGAACTGAAAAAACTCAAGGACATCATTCTTGAGGTCCATTCCGCGCTCCAGAAAATGTCGGAGGAGACGCGCACCTTCCGGTTCAGAAAAAAGACCGACACGAAAGTCACCAAAGCCCAGTTGTAAGTTGTGTACTATCTGACGAGCGCTCGCTGGCCGTCTCCGAGTAAACCACCCACAGTCATGGCATCCCAGACAAGCCAGTAGCGTTTGGTTTGTAGCGAAGTCTGATCGCGGCGTTCAAATGAAAGTCGAACATACCGGGCGCTGAAGTTTGCGTCTGCTTTGAGGTAAGCACGACTGAAGAAGTAATCGACGCGAACGGGTAGACCAAGCTCGAGTCGCATGCGGTTGATGTGGTCCTCGCATTCGCCGACGGCTGTCTGATCCGGCGCGTCTTCGGAATCACGCACAACGTGATCGATTTCATGAAGCAGACCCCATCCAACATCGAAAGCAGCGCGAGCTTCTGCATCTCCACTCAGCCGCCGAAAGTCGTTGAAATCAATTAGCACCACAAATGCAGGCGGATTTGTTGAATCACCGCGTAGCCAACGACCCGGCACTACGCGCGCAAAACCGACATCCGAACGCGAGCTTGCATCTTCGATGATGATGACGTTTGGGCCTTTCAGCGCTTGAGACAGTAGTGCGCGAGCGCTTTCTGATCCGCGGCTCGCCACGTCGCCATCGAGACGCAACGCGCCAGTAGCGTCGAACTTCAGATTAGGTAATCCGGTGATTGCTCGCAGACTCGTCGCGAGCTCTTCGCGGTGAGATCGAGACACTTCTGGTTTAAGGATTACATGATCCGCCGCGAACGTAGAAAGAGCTGTCGCGTTGAGAAACGCAACCGCCAGCAAAAGCTTTTTCATTCTGGATCGCATTGGACTTTCATTACGCCTGAGGGGCGGCGTGGTTGGGCCAATGTTACCAAAATGTTAACTGAGCGGATACAGAAAAGTTTTATTTTGCGAGCAAGCTGAACATGGTCTGAATACACTGCCCCGACTTGGATACAGTCAGAACCACCACGCGGTAGCGGGTGGGTGCCCGCGCAGCGTTTTTCGAGTGCAGCCTACGGCGTACCCACCCGCTACCGCGTGGTGGTTCTGACTGTGCCCAAGTCGGATCTGATTAACCCCAACGTAACCTCGCGCGCGTAAGCTCCCTCGAAGGAGGCAAAAGATGAATCAATCAAGAAGAGAACGCGAGCGCACCTTTCTGGTCCAATGCATCTGGTGCGGAGCTAAGATTCGCGACGATGAGAAAGAAGAATCGAAAGGTGTTTGCCTGAAGTGTTTCTACCAGATACTAAGCAACCATCTACGGTCACAGAAGCGAACTGTCTACGGCGAATTCGTTAGCGACCGCTAATCGTCCGGCAGTTCTTTCGGCGCGGTAAACCATTCAAGACTTCCCTCACCCGCTCTGACCTCATTCCAACTCACATCTTCAAACCGAATTTTTGCCAACGCGCACGTCGGCATCCGCCGGTGCTCGCCGGTCAAAAACGACAGCAGTTCTTCAAACCCGGGATTGTGACCAATCATGATCGCGACCTCTTTGTCGTTGGGGATCTCAGTTACGATCTCCGCCAACTCACGCAGAGAAGCCTCGTAAATACGTTCGTCAAAACGCGGCTCTACCTGCAGCTTTGCACTCGCCAAAACTACCTCCGCAGTCTCCCGTGTACGCACTGCCGGAGAGCAAATTACGAGGGGATTGCTCAGTGTTTCCGAAGCCATTCGTTCGCCAATGCGTTCGGCAGCTTCGCGGCCTCGCTTCTTCAAAGGCCGGTCGAAATCGCGCAAAGTTGGGTCGTTCCAACTTGATTTGGCATGTCGTAAGAGGTACAAAATTCTCATAGGTTTTCTGATTTATCTGCCTGTTTATTTAGATCGATGTAACACGAATGACCTAGGCTCGTGCGCCGATGATCTCATACGGACAACACCAGTTTCCCGGAAAACTCTTCGTCGTCGAAGGCACTGACGGCAGCGGCAAATCAACACAACTCGCACTGCTTTACCAGTGGTTGAAAGCCGAGGGTTATCCTGTCTTCTTTTCTGAATGGAACTCTTCGCCGCTCGTCAAGGATACGACAAAACGAGCCAAGAAGCGCCACCTGTTTACGCCTGCGACTTTCTCACTGCTTCATGCCACCGACTTTGCCGACCGAACTGAACGCGACATCGTTCCGCCACTGAAAGCCGGAGCTATCGTACTGGCGGATCGTTATATCTACACTGCGTTCGCCCGAGACGTCGCACGCGGTTGCGATCGCGCGTGGGTCAGGGACGTTTACTCGTTTGCAGTGAAACCCACTGTCGCTTTCTTTTTCAGAGCGCCACTCGACGTGGCTGTGGATCGCATTGTTTCGGGTAGACCAAACTTAAAGTACTACGAAGCAGGAATGGACCTCGGCGAGTCAGACGAGCCTGAGGAGAGTTTCACCATCTTTCAGGGAAAGATCCTGGAAGAATACGATCGAATGGTTTCCGAATTCGGGTTGACTGTGATCGACGCGACGCGTTCGATTGAAAGGCAACAACGTGAGATGCGTTTGCTGATCAGCCAACACCTTAAGAAGAGGCGGGGCAAAACCCATTAATCAAAAGCACTTTTACGGAACGCCGCTACCGGGCGTCGAACAGGAAGAATACAGCGGCAAGCTGATCGTCATCGAAGGCACCGACGGCGTGGGACGATCCACTCACATCGCACTGCTCCGCACGTGGCTGGAGTCGCGCGGCCATGCAGTGCTCGATACAGGCATGACACGGTCTGTACTTGCCGGACGTGGCATCAAGGAAGCGAAGCAGGGCCACACGCTCGGTCGCCTCACGATGCAACTGTTCTACGCAACCGACTTCATCGACCGCCTCGAAAACGAAATGCTGCCGGCGTTACGTGCCGGCTTCGTCGTGTTGACTGATCGCTATATCTACTCCGCAATGGCGCGCGCCGAACTGCGTGGTATCGACACAGGATGGATCCGTTCCATCTACAGCATGGCGCTCGTGCCGGACGCAGTCTTCTATTTACGGATTTCGTCGCCCCAGCAGCTCGTCGAAAGGGTGCTCAGTTCCGGTCGCGGTTTCGACTACTGGGAATCGGGAATGGATCTGCATCTCGGCGATGACTTTTACGACAGCTTTATCGAGTATCAAAAAAGGATGCTGAAGGTTTTCGATCGCATGAGCAGTGAGTATGGGTTTCACGTGCTTAATGCGTCGCGCACTGTGCGCAGCGTTGCCTCAGACCTGCGTCGTGCTGTCACCAAACTGATTGACGAGCCAGTCACGCCGGGTGAGGATAACGTCAGCCAACTGCAAGTCGTCAGAGATAAAGCAACGCCGGCGAAGTCGACCGTGAAGGTGTTGGATCTCAACAAGGAAGCTCTTTCTTAGCGGTGTGCGGTACGACCGGCGAGTAGATCCAGTGCGTGAGCGAGCACGGGTCGGATAACTGCAAAACTTTCCTTCACAGCCTTGGGTGAGCCGGGAAGATTGACGATCAGTGTTCCTGAGCGAACGCCGCAGACGCCTCGCGAAAGCATTGCCATCGGTGTAGCTTTGAGCGACTCGGCACGGATCGCTTCGGCGATACCTGGCGCCTCACGTTCAATCACAGATTGAGTTGCTTCGGGAGTGTTGTCACGGGGGCCAAGACCCGTGCCGCCGGTCGTGATGATTAAATTCACATCGTCACGTTCAGCGAAGGTTCGCAGCGATTCGACTAGTGGGTCGAGGTCGTCCGAGAGGACTGTGCTTTCGACGATTTCAGCGCCGATGTCAGTGAGAAGTTGGACCAGAGTAATGCCTGAGGTGTCTTCACGCTCCCCGCGAGAGCAGGCGTCGCTCACAGTTATTACGACAGCGTGAATGCCAGAGATGTATGCCTCAACGCCGGCCACGCATGTGCTCCTTGAGCCAGCAACGATCCATCACTACCAGCAACCCCGCATTGAGCGCGCGCTGTGCCGCAGCCTTGTCAATCACGCCTTCCTGCAACCACACCGCCTTCGCGCCAACGGCAATGGCCTCGTCGACCGCCTTTCCCGCCTCAGACGAGCGACGAAAGACGTCGACCAACTCGATCTTCTCGGGAACTGCAGAAAGATCGGGATACGCCTTCTCACCGAATACGGACGTCTCATTCGGATTCACCGGAATCACTCGATAACCCTGCTGCCTCATGTAAGAAGAGACGCTGTTGGACGCTCGAAAAGGATCCGACGAAAGCCCCACAACGGCGATCGTGCGGCATTCATCGAGTATGCGTTGAATTGTTTCTGAAGAATTGATTGCCACCACTGCCTCATAGTCGCTTTGCTTCAAAAGTCTGAGGTCGTTCTTGGATCGGGTCAGTACAGGGAGCGGTAGCGACCTGGTCGGTGTTCAGCATGCGATATTCCTAATGATTCTTGACTCCTATGGTTTGACCAGGTCGCTACCGCTCCCTGTACTGACCCTATCCAATAGTGGAATTCGACTTTGTTGGAGTAGGAATGATCATTACTGACCACCCCCTCCACAGATCCGGACGTGCGTTACTAACGCATCCGGCTCTTGCCTTAGGTGCGGACGCCAAGCCGCAATTGCGGATAAGGGTGATGCAGCGCAGGCCATGG
>DATNFX010000329.1:0-4221 GCA_035606195.1 Pyrinomonadaceae bacterium | reverse complement strand
GTGAATGCTGTCGTACATCCCTCCCGCATCAGCCGGGCCATCTCAATGACGGCGCCGACAGCGCCGCGTGTGCTCGAACCCCGTACCGCACCGTAGCCAAATCGTTGAATAAAGCGCGCGATGTACTCACCGTCAAAGCTGCGCGACGTCATCACGACGATGCGTCGATTGCGCCACCAATAAGTGGTGAGAAAGATCCGGTCATGCCAGAAGACGTAGATCGGAAGTCCGCCGTTTTCTTCTGCTTTGTCGTGATTATCCCAACCGATGACCTCGAAGCGCGCAGTCAGCCCGATGAGCTTTATGAGCAGATAAAATACGCAATCCGCTGCTCGAATCTTGAGCCGATCCACAAACGAATAGTTTTCCAGATCAGCAAATTCGTATGCCCGGTTGATCTGTGTCTTCATCCGTGAAATCCGTGGCTAATAGATCTTGGGTTCACCGGGCGGCCGAGTCTTCCAACGTTTATGAATCCACAGCCATTGGCCGGGATACTGCCGGATACGATTCTCGATTCGCTGCGTCAGTTTCATCGTCAACGCGCGCACGTCAGCTTCTTCATCTCCGGTACAGTTAGGCGGAATCGACGGTTCGACGATCAGCAGATACTTGCCCTTTTCCTCACTCCACGGCGCGAACACGGGAACGAGCGGAGTGTTCGTACGCACTGCGAGCTTTGCGACGACAAACGTAGTCGCAGCCGGAACTCCAAAAAAATCGATAAAAATCGCTTCGTCGTCGAGGGTGTTCAGATCGGGAAGAAGTCCGAGCGGACTTTTGCCGGAGCGAAGTATTTTCAGCATCGAACGCGCAGCCGAGAGCTTGTCTAGCGTCTCGTTGCCGAACCTTTTGCGGATGCGATCGACGAGCTGCTCGATGCGCGGATTGTCGAGTCTGCGCACCAGGAAAGTGAAGGGATGATCGAAGAGGGCGAGCCCAAAACTGGTTAACTCCCACGCGCCCAGATGACCAGTGAAAAGAATCAGACGGTTGCCACGAACACCCTTCGCGGCTTCGAGGTTTTGGAGTCCCTCCGGCTCGATGAGTTGTTTGAGCTCGTCGCGAGAACGGGACGAAAACTGGCTGAAGAACCCGAGCAGACGCCCGAGGTTGTCGAAGCATTCCCGCAGCAGCAGGCCGCGTTCTTCGTCAGTCTTCTCAGGAAAGGCCAGACGCAGGTTAGTTTCCCCTGTTCGTCTGAGGTCGCCTGCGATAGCGTAAGCGAGTTTTCCCATACCGCGCCCGAGCGCCATTGCTGCCGGCGCCGGCAGCAGTCCAAACCCGGTTAATACGGACTTGGCCGCGGAGTATTCGAGAAATGTTTGTAGTTTGCCCGGTTTAGCCATCAGGGGACACGAATTCAGGATTCACATGATTAGCAGGATTACCAGCATCGTGCAAATCCGCTTAATCCACAAACAGGTACGTGATATATTTCGAACGCTTGCCGTTAGGTTTTCGTACAGACAAGCGCAGTATCTCTCCTCAAACAGTCGTTTAGTTAGATTGGAGCTTGATGAAAAAACGCCGGATTCTCATCGTAGATAATAACGATGAGTTGCGTGTTCTGCTCGAACAGGCTCTCGGGCAGCTCGGTCACGACGTGATTGTGACCGGCGAACGGGCAAAGGCGCTTCGTCGAGACGACCTCGATAGCTTCGATCTCATCATCAGCGACCTCTCCGAAGCGGAAGTTAACGGAGAGCCAATCAGCGAGCTACATCGCAAGCATCTCGTCACTCCGCTCAGCGATCACGGTCAAGGCGTCATCAAGGCTTTCAAAATGGGGGCGGCCAACTATCTGCGCCTGCCTTACAATCGCGAGGAGCTGCGCGAGATAGTTGAGCAAACACTCGCACATAAGCTCAGCACCTGCGAAGACAATGGCAGCTTTTCTCACGTTCATGAAAAGATCGAGTTTGAACTGCCCAGCGATCTCGCGCTGATGAATGGCGTGCTGGAATTTCTACAGGAACGCGTCGCAAAGCTCGGTTTGATTCGTCCTGACCGCTCCAATCTTTTCATCGCGCTCGATGAAGCATTTGTTAACGCGGTCAAGCACGGTAACAAGAATGATCTGACAAAGCTCGTGAAGATCACTGCGGAACTGTCGGAGAAAGAAGCGAGTTTCACGGTCGAGGACGAAGGGCAGGGCTTCGACATTCGTGAGATTCCGGATCCGTGCGATCCCGCCAACCTGTTTCGCACTTCGGGTCGAGGCGTTCTCCTCATCTACAACATCATGGACGAAGTTGAGTACAATGCGCAGGGAAATCGCGTAAAAATGGTGAAGCGACCGGATGCACCGGTCAAAGCTCAACTCGTTGACCCAAATACCCCTGACGACAAACACGTCTGAAATCCACGAGACAGACAGCAGGAGCGGGATCGACCTGCCACTGTCGGTTGCGCCTGCTGCTTCCGCGTTTTGGCGTGCATGGCGATGGTGGCTGCCGCCTGCTGTTATCGCACTCGCTCTAGTCCTGTATTTTGTCGATCCGTTTATCGGCGACTGGGATGGCATGGACTACACCATGCTCTCTCTCGATGGCTATCCATCGTCGATGGCGCTGGGCCGGAATCTCTTTATCTTCACCAATCACTTCTTATTCCTGATTGGTCACGCGCTCTTCAATGTTCAGGCTGACAAGGCGTATTTGATCTTCAAGTACGCAGTCGTCGCGCAGGCGCCTCTGGCTGTGATTGCGTGTTGGATCCTGGCGCGCGACATCAGTGGCTCGCTGCGCACGGCGACCATCGCAGCCTTGCTGATTGTTTTCTCGCCCGTGTTCGTGCTCTATGGCGGACAGGTGATGACTGACGTTCCGTCAGTACTGATCCTCGCAACGTCACTCATCATTCATTTGCGTGGAGTGCAACAGCGAAAGATCTGGCTGGTGCTCGTTGGTGCAGGCTTGATGGGACTCGGAGTTAACCTGCGCGAAACGATCGGGTTATATGCGCCGTGGCTCGTCCTGGCGCCGTTTCTTTTGGGATGGAAGTTTGAGCGCAGGGAAATTTTGTTGGTGGCAAGTTCCGTCGTGCTTTTTGCAATCCTGGCGCTCGGCTGGTTTGGTTACTGGTTCATAACGGATGAGCATTATCGCTGGGTTTGGCATGGCTGGCGTGAATCGATGCGTGACGAGTCGGCGCGTCATCCAGTCGCGCTGCGAAATATTCAGCCGTACATAATCTTCTATTTCATCAGTGCTCCACTCGTCTTTCTGACGATTCCATTTGCTCCGATTCTCGAGTGGCGCGCGTCTCGTCTCTCGCCGATGTTGCTATTGTGGCTCGTGGCGTTCTTCGCCAACGTGCTGCTGTTTTTCAACTACAGCACAACGGTAAACTGGCGTTATTTTTTGACCGGACTGCCCGGCATTGTGCCGTTAGGTGCTTACTGGCTGCTTCGGATCGCGCAACGGCCGCTGAAGACTGAGCGGCGTGCGTTCGTCGTGTGTGCGTCGCTGATCGCCGGCCTTGCGATTGGATTTGCAATCATCATTCATCCGGTGAGTTATGAATTCATTCAGCGACGAGCGATGAGCAAGGAGTACAGGCAACGGCTCGAGAAAGTTCCGCTCGACGCGATCATGATTTCGGGAGCGCAAACGATTGCGGTGCACTACTGGGCCGCAATCGGTACCGGACGCTGGAAGACGATCGGCACTGGCGGAGGATGGCCCGGCGAGCAAATATTTCCGATTATTCAGAATCATCTGAATCACCGGCGACGCGTGTTTATCGATACCGATCCGCGGTGGTGGTCACCGTGTGGCTGGCAACGCGACGAGATACCGCTGATCGTTGAGCTGGAGAAGCGTTTTAGTTTCCGGCAAGTGGATGAGACGATTTATGAGATCAGTTGGCAGGGTGATCCGAAGGCGCGTGACAATCCAAACTTAAGCCGCTTGTTGCCTGAGAACAGGCCTGAAGATACACGGAAGTGTCCGCCTACAAAGCCGTAGTTTGCCACGGATCTCCACTGATTAGTTACGGATCAGTGGTCATCCGTTCGCAGATCCGTAAAAATCTGTGCCCTACGAAGTTTTTCTCGCCTTTCGTTATCTCCGATCCCGTCATAAACGACGGCTCGCGCGTGCCACTTCGGTGGCGGCAATACTCGGCATCTGCATGGGTGTGGCAGCGTTAATTGTAGCCTTTGCTTTATCAAACGGATTTCGAGACGAGATGCGTGACAAGATCCTGCAGGGCACT
>DATNFX010000328.1:0-16372 GCA_035606195.1 Pyrinomonadaceae bacterium | reverse complement strand
TATCAGGCTCGGGCTCGAATTGTAAAGTCGCTGCGCCAGCCAGATTTCAACATTGCTTTACTCGAGGACCTGATTGCCATCGGAGGCAGCCTGTTCGCCGTTTCGCGATTTTAATGTCGCATCCACCCTTCGTTCGTATGTTCAAAACGCTCGATGCTCGAAACAGCAAAAGCCGTCGTCGACGGATCCCACTCATACTTTTCAACAACTATTGACGGGTGAGCAAGGCGAAGCACATTAAAAGAATTTGCCTCGCCTCTTTCGCGCGTTGAAGTGGCCGTCCCCGCCTGGACCACCAGAGCCGAGTATCCACGGATATTGTATCTCTTCGTATGACCGGTGTGACTGATATGCATGTGGCCGGCAAGAAACAAATCAGCGCCGCAATCAGCGAGTTCCGTCATCGCCATCCTTGCCCTACCCACCAGATCGCTCTCAGCGTAACCTTCAGGCAGATCAAATGGGTGGTGAGTCACCACGACCTTAACGACGTCATCTTCCAAGGAGCAAAACTTTTCACGCAAACGACCAACTTGAGTTTTGTTGATGCGCCCACCCTTAAAGACCAATGACCTTGCCGTATTCACTCCCACGATCGCGACTTCTTCGTCCTCGTAAGTGGGCTGTAGATCAGCCGTGATATACCGCTTGTATTTTGTTAACGGCTCGAGAAATCGGGCAAAGACGTTATGAAGAGGAATGTCATGATTTCCGGGCACGACGATTTGTGGCTTCGGCAGGTCGTCGAGGAACGAGCGAGCCTGCTGGAATTGGTGCGAGCGTGCGCGCTGGGTGAGATCGCCGGATACTGCGACGAGATCCGGTTCGATTCCTCTAACGATTTCCTTTAAAGGATCAAGCAGTGACGCGTTTATGCGTCCGAAGTGCAAGTCAGACAGATGAACTAAGGTTCGCATGCTCGTCACCCAGGTTTTGCGTCTTTGGGTACAATTACTCGCAGTGCACGGCTCCGAACGCGGTAATGAAGTGGGGCCTCCATCACTTCAATTTCACCGTCGAAAGCAACCCGCACGCGTTTTCGCGCTGTGTGTATCTCGACCTCGTCAGAACGAAGCGCAAGGAAATCTTTGTCGTTGCGCAGGCGTCCGACCACAGCACGCAATGCCAGCGCTATCAATTTCAAACGACTTGTCCCCTGTGTTATGTAAATGCTCAGCTCACCTCGATCAAGACGATTACGAGCCCCAATACTGAACAAGTCCATCGCATACTCGTTGTTACCAACAAACACAAAAGGAGTCGTCCGATCCAGGAGTTGATCATTAACACGAAGTCGGACATCGAGAAATGGATTTCGACGTAACGCCTGGATCGTGGCCCATACGAACGCCGGCCATTTCCGGAAGCCGAGTCGCTGACGCTTTTCACGTTCGCGGACGATCATTGGATACAGACCCAGACTCGAGTTATTAACAAAAATCCGACTGTTCACTTCTGCGGCATCAACCTCGATCGTATGGCCTGCGATTATGGTGCGCGCCGCTTCGTCCAGATCGATAGGGATACCAAGGTCTTTGGCGAAATGATTAAGCGTGCCGAGCGGCAGAACGCCGAGAATCTTGTCGCTTTCGATAACGGCTGCTGCAACCGAATTGACCGTCCCATCACCTCCCGCTGCTACGATCACGTTGTAAGAGTCACGCGCTGCCTCCTGCGCGAGTTCAACCACTTCAGCACCGCTTTGCGCGAGTGAAATGTCGATGTCGATTTGATCTTCCTTGAAAATGCCGGCGAGGAGTTCGGCTGCTTTGGTGTTATCGCCCGGCCCGGCACCAGCAGAGATGATGATCTTGAACGAGGTTTGAGATTTCTTCCGCAAGCGGCCAGGTAAAATTGATGTTTCCATTCTCCCTGACTACAGATGACTTACATTTTTCGCTCTTACATTTCGAATCCGTTGTAATCTGTCATTAAAATCTGCGTAATCTGTGTGCCGTGATCAGTATTTCTTCGTTTGTGCGGTTGAGTGTGATGGTCGCGCTGCTGGCGCCCGCAGCTACACGTGCGATTACACAAAACGATCCGATCCCGAGGGGCCAAATCGTTGAAAGAGTTGAAGCGCTCAACGATTCGTCGCAAACTTACGCCCTCTATCTCCCGTCGAATTACACGCCGAACCGGAAGTGGCCGGTTCTGTACGCCTTCGACCCGGGCGCGCGCGGCCGGGTGCCGGTCGAGCGTTTTAAGGATGCGGCGGAGAAGTACGGCTGGATCGTGATTGGCTCGAACAATTCACACAATGGTCCATGGGACCTTGCCATCACTGCGTGGAACGCGATGCAGACAGACAGTCACCAGCGTTTTGCGATCGACGATGAGCGTCTGTATGCAACAGGTTTTTCGGGCGGCGCACGCGTAGCAACCGGCATTGCGATAGCCTGCAAATGCCTCGCGGGCGTAATCGCCAATGGCGCGGGGTTTCCCATCAATGTTTCACCTTCGCCGGCGATGCATTTTGTTTACTTCAGCGCAGCCGGGATCGACGATTTCAACTACGCCGAACTTAGGAACCTGGAAGAACCGCTAACCAAAGCAGGCATCACTCATCGCATTCAGACATTTGAAGGACGTCACGAATGGCCGCCGGTCGCGGTAGCTACCGCAGCAGTTGAGTGGATGGAATTGCAGGCAATGAAGGCCGGCAAGCGACCGCGCGATGATGGCTTTATCAGCGCCGTGTGGCAACAGCGCCTTAGTGACGCGAAGACACTCGAGGAGTCGAAGAAATATTATGAAGCGTATCAGCTCTATCTCGATCTGGCCGAGAGCTTCAAAGGGCTGCGAGACGTCGCGCCGATTGAAACGAAAGTAAACCAACTCCGCGACAGCAACGACGTGAAAGCCGCAATCCGCGAAGAGCAAGTGCAAATTAAAAAACAACGAGAGCTCGAGAACCGGCTGCAAACTTTGATTGCCGGCCGTAATAGCGGAGATCGGGTTAACCAAAACCAGGAAGACTTTGATTCCAATAACCTGTTGCCGAAAATTCTCAACGACTTGCGGAAGCAGTCAAAGACACCTGAAGACTCGACTCAGCGCAGAATCGCGCGTCGCGTGTTGGATGGTTTATTCATCGGCATGATTGAGCAAGGCATAGGTCTCCTGCAAACAGAAAAGAAATACTCCGAGTCCATCAAGCGTTTTGAAGTGGCGACTGAAATCAATCCCGATCGAGCGGGCGCGTTCTTTTACCTTGCGTGGGCTTACGCTGCTAACAAGGACAAAAAGAAAGCTCTGCAGTTCCTAAACGAGGCGATCGATAAGGGCTTCTCCGATGCTGCGACGATCACCGCGAATAAAGCATTTGATTTTATTCGTGAGGATCCGGAGTACCAGCAGACTATGGCAAGGCTGAAGAACCAATAAGTGTGCTGCCCGCACTACACGTGTCCGCGTCCCTTCTCTTGCTCAAGCTGGATCGGTGAGACGTGTTTCTCGGCGGCGGGCGCTGCCTCACCTGCGTGACTCTGCGCCGCGAGCATTCGGCCCAACCGTGCATTACCCACTTCGCGTTGCAAGTTTGCTCCTTTGCGTCGCTGGTTAACACCGCTTTCCGGCTCCGCCAGTTGCGCTGCGTGCGGCCCATGGTCCTTGTCGGGAGAAGTCGGAGTGTCTGGCTTAACTACCGGCTCAGCTTTATGTTCATTTTCGACAGTCGTTTTCTTTTCCATCTTATTGCCTCAAGGCTTACTTAAAGTCCGAAATCATTCTTGGACCGGGTCAGTACAGGGAGCGGTAGCGACCTGATCAGTGATCAGCATGCGATACTCCTAACGATTCTTGACCCCGTGGTTTGACCAGGTCGCTACCGCTCCCTGTACCGACTCGATCCAAGTGCGATTCCTAATCCTGCTGAAGTGCATCCAGCGCTTTCTGTGCCTTTGCGCGAACATCATTGCTGGAGTTTTCGGATGACACTACTTGATCGAAACACTCGATCGCCCTCTCGACTAGCCCCGCATCATGACAGGCGTAACCGAGGTTCAGTAAGTGACCTGGATCGCGTGGCTGCGCCTCCAGCAACTCTTCAAAAATCAAGATTGCTTTGGATGGTTGTCCCGCACTGTTGTAGGCGACTCCAAGACCGGATTTGGCGTGAGGATAATCAGGATACGCATGGACCACCATTTCCAGAGCAGCAATCGACTCGTCACAACGGCCAAGGTGAAGCAGAGCGATGCCCAGGTGATAACGGGCCTGCACGTACGATTCATCGAAGGTCAACGCAGTTTCGAAAAAGCCGGCAGCGCCGGCGTGGTCGCCGCGGAAGAAATAACTCACTCCGATCCTCGTCGCAGATTCTGCGTCATGTGGATCGAGAGAATTCGCCGCTGACGTAAATGCCGCGGCGGCCTCTGCTTTCAAACCCGCATTCATGCACAACAACCCGAAATTATGTTGCGCCTCGCCGTCTTCGGGAACACACGCAAGATAATGCCGGTATGTCGCGAGCGCTTCTTCGGACCGCCCGGTGAGTTGATAAAGCAGCGCGAGGTTTGAGTAAGGCTTCAGGTAATCGGGACTGAGTTGGATTGCCTCTTCATACGCATTCTGCGCTTCGTGATAACGATCAAGTTTGAAAAGCGCATTGCCGAGATTGTTGAGAATGACCGCATTGTGCGGGGCCAACGACCGTGCTAGTTGAAAAGCGTCGAGGGCTTCATCCAACATCCCGTTGACGAGATGCTGATAGCCGAGAGTATTTAACGTTTGGGCATTAGCTTCGATCATGTTTTATGCACTGCATGCTCTTTGATGCCTCAAAAGTCGGACCCACGCTTGGATCGGGTCAGTACAGGGAGCGGTAGCGACCTGGTCAAACGATAGGAGTCAAGAATCATTAAAAAATGTCCCATGCTGATCACTGACCAGGTCGCTACCGCTCCCTGTACTGACCCGGTCCAAGAATGAGCTCGGATTTTTGAGGCAAGCCACTCTGGGGTTTGTAACTCAACCAATGATCTATTTCGAGAAGTCCTTGATCTCGATGAAGTAGTGTTTTTCGTCCAGCTTTCCAATTGGTTTTTCGGTATCGTCGTCAAGCAAGACCTTCGTCTCTTTGAGCGTTCCACCTGAAGATCTGTTTTCAGATTCGTTCAATGGCCACACGTTTTCGAATGTGTCGGCATCGGGTCCCGCCACCTGTAACTCGCAAATGTGATCGCCGTCCGTAATGCCGTCCGCCCCTTGCTCACGATCGTAGCCATGCTTTACCAAAAGGTCGTTGAACTTTCTTTGTTTAGTTCTACTCCCTCCCTTGTGCGGACAATTTTCAAAAACTCTTCCTTTCTTCGTTTGCCACGCCGGTGTCACACCTATCGTCTCTCCTCCGAAGACGTCAGCTCTCTTCGTGGGATAAAACTTTTTCGCGCCCGGCATCTCCTTCAAATCTTCTTGTGAATACCCCTCGCCCCTGGTTTCTTCACTGGGTGCTAACCATATAGGTTCGTAGTCGGCCAATTGCCGTTTCGGCCACGTGATCGCGAACGGATTATCTCTACTTCCCTTGCCCGTGCCCTTCTTCTTCTTTATCGAGGTTACTTTTTTGGCAGGACTCATGCTGCCGACAACATTCCAAACGCCTTCACCTTCCTCGGCATAGAGTTCTTTAAACCCGAACTGCTTTTGCCTTTTGATCGATTTAAGGACCGAATTGAGCTCCTTCAAATCGATGCCTTCCTTTTCGGCATATTCCAGCGCTTGCGTAATGACTTTGACTCCCCGGTCCCACTTTTCCTGCGCAGTCTGTTCCTGATTCTTCTCGTTGTCGGCAGTTTTTTCCTTCAACTCACCTGTCTTCGGATCCTTTACCGGATCCTGTTTGCCTTGCTCCTTAGCTTTCTTCTGATAATCCGAAACTTTTTTTCCATCGGCAGCAACAGCGTTTGGATCGACGGGTTTCTCACCACCTTTGCGGCCTCCGGCTTCGATCTGCGCCTTCCCCGGCGTTGGTTCTCCAACCTTGCCGGGCTTCACCTCACCCTCGGCTTGTTTCGGTGGCTCGGTTGCGCCTTCGTTCTTCTCTTTCCATTCGCCTTTCTGTTCACCGGCTTCGGCGCTCTTCGGTTTGGTCTTGTCGTGGTAGAGATCGGTCATGAACTTGTTGCCGTCAAACTCTACCGGTTTGAATTCGACTGCCGGCCATTGCTTCGATCCAAAGACATAATCAACCGACGCCAACATCCCCATGCTGCCGCCCAGCGGATATTCCTTGTCGAAGAGCGGCCATGTCCACTTCTTATCAGACAGCGGTGACCACCACGGAGTTTCCAGTTCGATGAAGACGTCGCCGCTGAGACCAAGAAACGGTTGCGCGGCAAGCTCCAGATCTCCGCGGATGAAGAACTCACCTTTCTTGTCTTCGCCGGGCGCACCCTTTTCTCGATACCCGATCACCGGCGTCGCTTCAGCGTAGGCCTTAATGCCGGCGATTCCGTTAAGCCCCGCGCCTACCTTGATGTCGTGACCAAGAATTTCGAGACCAGCGCCCGCTTCAGCGCGCAAACGCAAACCCGCAGCCGCCGAAATGTTTATGCTGCCACGGATGCTGAAGTCTTTATTTTTTTCCGGATCAGTTGAATAGGTTCCTTCGACGACGATGTTGTAGAACTTCGCCGGACCCAGTTTTGCAAAAGCGTCCAACCCGACACTGGCGAAGATAAAAATGTTGCCAACGACTGGGAGTCCATACGAAGCGCGGGCTTCCAGCTTGAATAAATGCTTGGGGAAATCTTTCTGTTCGAATAGCTCATACTCTTTCTGGGGCGTGATCTTCCCGATGATGGTGACGTAACCTTTCGGATCGACGATCACGTGAGCGGAGCCGTTGAGCCATTCGTTGAACGCAAAGATCAGATCGCCTTCGCCGAAAACAACATAAGCCACATCCCCGGACTTCTTGCCCGAATCTTTCGCCGCCTTCTTCGCACCTTCTTTCCCGGCTTCTTCGGGTGGGGCCTTTTTCTCTTTCTCGAGTGCCGCAGCCTCGCCTTTTTCCATCAGGCGCAATGTCACATCGCCCGAAAGTTTTTCGCCGCTATAGCCCACCTTGCCTTCACCGGTGATCGCGCGTCCGTCCCACGACACGTCGACACCACCCTTGAAGTTCTTGGGCAGATCGAGATTAACTTTTGCCTTGCCCGTAATCAGGTTCTCTTCATTGCGCTGTAGTTCCAGCTCGCCTTCGGCCAAACCCTTCACCGCGATCTTCGCCTTGCCTTCAAACTTAACTTTCTCATCAATCACCTCGAAGGTGACGTGGCCGGAAAAGGCGCCTCCCAACCTAATAGGGGCATCGGCGAGCCCGAGGTGCAGTTTTCCGGCCTCGAGTTTGTTGATGAGTGTCACTTTGGGCATGCTAAAGCCGGCAAGGCCAATCAGGTCGGGGGCCTGCTCGAGGTGTTCTTTCAACGTTTGTTTCGGAAGCTTGCCGATGGCAGCAAGGCCGACGGTACCCTGCAGTTGCTTTCCGTCATATTGGATAATCAGGTTCGGTTCCAGACCCGGTGCGGCCTCCGCGACACGCGTGAAGAGAGGATGTTTCAACGCTAGCGGCTGTGCTTTGATTTGGAAGTCGCCACGTTTGCCCTGCTTAACTTTCAGATCGCCCTGGGCCAGCTCGCCGTAGCGCGTGTGCACAACCACTTCACTGCCTTTGTGTTCTTCGAGGAATTGAGCGATAGCACCGGGCGGCGGAAAGTCTTTCAGACCTTTTAAGTCGAGCACGCCGGGTGACACTGGAAGCTCTTCGGGAACCTTGGCCGCGCCTTTCGTGGCCCGATTTACGTTTGGCGATTGCTGCACGACGTGCGTGGCCTCATGCGCCATCAGATGCGCATCGTTTTCCGACTCGCCGCGTCCCAGAAAAATGTCGTTGCCGTGAGTGAAGGCACGCGCGCTGATCGATTCCGCAGCCTTGTTTGCGTTGCTGTCGTTGTGAACTCGAGCAGAGCTCAAGTCGGCGCCCATGTGTGGTTCGATTGCGTTTCGAGTTGAAGGGCTGATGGGGCTGCCGGCGCCTTTGTTAGAGATTGCATGCGCTGCGGTCGAGGTGTCAGGGGCGTCAGAGTTTCCTGCTTCGCTCAGTGACGATGCTGTCGCCGGCATCGCCGAGATCGGCGGAGTCTTCCGACCAGCGACGACACTACGCGCGACGGATTCGGCTTCGTGCTCGGAAGGATCGTTCGGACTGGTGAGGGCCAGTGTTTGGATTCGCGGTGAAACTCGCTCAGGTTCCTTTTCGCGTTTCGGAGCTTCGGACTCGGTGGACATGCGATTGACGCGCGCGTTGCCGACCGATCGTTGCATCATTGATGCAGCACGCGCGCGACTGGACGCGCCCGCCGGTGACTTAGCGGGTGGAAACCTCGCTGCGCGCGGGGTCGACGGCCCACCTTGCTTGCCAGGAGGTGTGAGACCTTCGGCCACCTGGTGAGTCGAAGCCTTCTCAGTCGTCTCGGTTTGTGGAGTGCTGACCGACATCAGTTTCGCGCCATCGCAGTGTTCAAAAGTTGATCAGATGTGGACATTTATCTAGCGTTGGGATCAAAGATGTACAGTTCTTCGATCGTCGAGGGATTGGTCTCAGGATTGATCTCAATCGAGAGTCCTTTCACTCCCTCAATAATCAGATTGTCTTCCTCATCCAAGCTCACTGGACCAATGTGTTCCTCGACATCTTTCAGCGAGGAGCCGATCCCAATCCGAGCTAGTAGTTTTCCTTCATATGGTCCATGCACCATGATTTGAAAAATAGAGTCGCCTCTCACCCAAAGATCAACCATCTCCGAGCGATAAACACGAACACCGTCAGCGCGGTCCTCGACCTTAAACTCAAACGGCGCGACACTAGTTACATCACTAATCTTCATGCCGATTGCTATGCCCGCTGCACCCATCGCGGGAATTATTGGAGCCTTGGGATCAATCATTCAGCTAGCCATCCTTTACTCTCTCAAAAGATACTCCACGCCTGATTACTCAAAGGGGTCTCCCGGCACATCTTGTCCGCCCTCGCGGCTCGGAGGTTTTTGCCAAAGCTTGCCGGCTTCATCTACCCAGATCGTTTTTGCACCATTGCTGACCTTCCAATAAGGCCGCCCACTAAAGTGCCTCGGTGTGCCCGGATGATACTGAATTAAACGGCCGCTGAGGTCGCCAGAGGGTGCGACTTCTCGAATCACCAATCCGGTGCCCGCATGCCGGCCGCGACTCATCCCTTCCACTTTGAACTGAGGATCATTGGCAAACTTAGCCCGAAGTTCTGCTTCGGTCATTCTTGCGAGTAACTTCGGATTGTTTAGCAACTCATGGAAAAATGCTAAGAGATTTGTTCCTATTAAGAGCGGCGGGGGCGTGCGCTTATTTCCACCTTTTCCAAACCGCTCCTTCAATGCGCGCCATGCCCCGCCCCTCGTCGGGTTCGTGATCGATTTTGGCAGACGCGCGCGGATCCGATTGTATAGCCGCCGTCCAAACACGAAGGTCGCGACGGTCGCAATGCCCCTGCCAAATAAGAAGCCTCGTTCGAACGGACTCAAGCCCTTTTCAGTAAGCGCCCGCTTCATGTCGGTGATTCCGGTCACATCAGCCAATGCGCCGCCAAACGCTCCCCAACCGCTCTCGCCCCTGCTAATTCGATTTTGATAAGCCGAATAAACCTGATACCCAAGCCACACAAGTCCACCAACCACTACCAGCAGCTTCGCAACAGCAGCTGGGACTCCCACATAGACCAAGGCCGCGATTATCAGTTCGAAAGCGAGGATGACGACGACCACCAGACCGATAACGATTACGATGGCAAGGATGAGTCCGCCAATGAATGCCGCAGCGTCGCGTATCCCCGCAAGAACCCAATGGTCATGGTCCCAGGCTGCTTTCTCCGCAGCCTTGTCCATCGCTGAGTCCAGCTGACCGATCGCTTCATCATTTTTCGCGAGCCCCTCGTCGATCGCCTTTACGATTTCGACGTCCGCGTCCGCGACCGTTTTGCGAAAGTCGACCGCAAGTGCGCCGACGGATTGGTCGAGTTGTGCCTTCATCAAACCTGCTGCGATCTGGAAGTCTGAGTTCATCTGGCCCGTCGTCTCGCCAAGCACTTCGTCATGCTGAACAACCAGAGTGTTGAAAACGGAGGCGGCAGATGCGTGGAAGCCGGTCAATCGTTGTGAAGTCAACCGGGTCAGACTTTGCAGGCCTTCCGAAGTGGCCTTTTCCAGCTTCGGAAACTCTCGCCGCATGTCGTCGCGTGCCTCTTTGAGCGCGTCGATGATTTCATCTGTAGCGCCCGCCACGAACTCGACGATCTCAGCGGTCATTTCAGTCGCGCCGTCGAGATCAACGTCATCAACATTGTCGAGGACTTCGATGGTCTGATCGACGATGTCCTTGATCTGTTCTTCTGCTCGCGGCATCGCAGCGTCCACTCGAGCAAGTGCGATCTTCAGACCGGCGTCGATTTGGTTTGCGGCCTGTGCGCCCATCCCTTTTGCTCGATCGATCGCGGCAGACTCAGCCCCACTCAGGTCAAGCAGTGTGTCCCCTTCCATTTCATGAAGACGCTGGTTGGCCTCGCGGGATTTGTCATCCAACGCTCCCATAATCTCCCCGACGTGCTCGTCGATCTGTTCCTGTAGTTCCGCGAGGCCTTTATCAATACCTTCGGAAGCTTGTTTACCGTGATCCCGGAACTGTTCGGGAATATCCTGAACGAGCTCATCAACCGCTTCGAGGGCCTCGGGCAGCACCTCAGTAATCTTATTGGCCGTTTCAGTGGCCACCTCGAGGGCAGCATCGGTTTGCTTTTCGCCTCGCTCGGTGGGCGGGTACGACGCTGCTTTCTTATCACCTGCGTGACGCACAGTGCGCACCTGCTGGGTTATGCGATTGGCAACGTCTTCTTTGCGATGATTGCGCAGATTATTTACTTCGGAAATACTGGCTTGGACCTGTGCGGACACGTCGACCCGATACTGGTTGAAGATGTCAGCGATGTCTTTCTTGGCTTTATCGCCGTACGAAACAGCTTCCATGCGGCGGTTGAACAAGTTGAGGGTGAGCTGGCCGCGCGCTGTTTCCACAGTGGCCTGTAGTTCTTTTCGTTCCGCGTCAAACGCGATCTTTAAAGACGTGACTGCCGTGGCAACTTGTGAATCAACCGATTGGTGAAGCTGGTCCGCGTTTTTAGTGAGATCAGCTTTGATCAGAGGTGTCTGACTCTCAATGCGGCGATGGGATGCGCGCCTGGCTGAGGTGAGACGAGCCTTGAGGTCCTTGATCTTTCCGGGATCAGCTTTCCTCACTTCAGTGTTGCCGGACGTAACTTCCGCATCACTGCTCGAGTTCGCCGGCTTTTCGTCCTGCACTCTCGCAATAGTCAGCGGCGACGCGATGAGCCTCGAGACTTGTCCTATTAACAAAGGCGAGATGTTGTTGCCGGTCTCTTCATGGCTGGTCGAATCAGAATTCGCAGTTCCAGAAGCCGGTTCGCTCGGAGCCTTTTTCGGTTCCGCGAGAAGTGACGTCAACGAAACCTTCGGCGGCTGCTCAGGCTCGGGTACTCCGATTTCACCGGCTTGCTCATCGACGGACTTTGGACCTTCTTCCCGTTCCTTTTCTTTAACGTTTTTTTTGATTTGTGGTCGAAAGAGTTGAGACGTGACTGCCTTGGAAGTTTTTTTGGACAGCAGACTCGACACGCGGGCATTGCCGACACTCCGCTGAAGACCCATCATCATATTGGCCCGGGGATTGGCTCCGGGCCTGTTGCTTCCGACTCCCAGCATGCCGGCTGAGCGCACCGCCGATCGCGCGTCATTAGGCGGCGTAGAATGAGCGGCGCTCGATTTCTCGCGCTGCGGCCCCGGAACTTTTTCCGGGGCCTTAGCTTCGTGCGCTACGACCGGAGCTTCATGCTGAGGTTCGGCTAGTGTTTTCGTGTTCCCCATGACTCATTCTTCAAAGAATTTCTTCCTCGATAAATTGGAAAAACTCTTCGCCGAATTCACTTCGAGTGATGGGCCTGCCCAGCTTCTGATATTCGCGCGCGATGGCAGTTGCCAGATGGCGCGCGGTAACCGCCGGCGGTCCGCCATTGCCATCACTCAAAGCTCTGAACGCAGCATCCAGCACTACATTCTTGAGACTTCCGCCGGCTAGTTTGAATTGCTCTGTGAGCACCATCAGTTCGTCGTCGCCGGGCCGCTTTAACCCTGCAGGGAAAAGGCCACTCAGAATCCGAAACCTGGCATCTGTGTCCGGAAACGGAAACTCGACAACCACATGAATCCGGCGCAAAAAAGCATCATCAATGTTTTGCCGCAGGTTTGAAGCGAGAATCACGACCCCGGCGTATTCCTCAACTCGCTGCAACAGGTAATTGACTTCCATGTTGGCCCAGCGGTCCTGCGCTTCTTTCACTTCGCCGCGTTTGCCGAACAGGGCGTCGGCCTCGTCGAAGAAAATTATGGCGTTCGCATCTTCGGCCTCGGCGAAAACACGACTCAGATTTTTCTCGGTCTCGCCGACGTACTTGCTGACTACCGCCGAGAGATCGACCTTGTAAAGATCGACGCCCTGTTCGCGCGCCAGTAACTCAGCCGCCATCGTCTTTCCGGTTCCCGAGCTCCCGGTAAATAGCGCGATCATTCCCTTGCCCATGGCGACTCGCTGTTCAAAGCCCAGGCCGTTGTAAACCCGGCTGCGATGTCGAATTCGTGAACGCAGCTCCATGAGCTGCAGGCGATTGGGTCTGGGCATTACGAGATCGTCGAAGGTGAGATCGGTGCGCGGCTCAATGCGGCGCGCAAACGTAATCAGGCGGCGACTCGACTGGCGGCGGCAGGCTTCGTAAAGGTCAGCCACCGAGACAAGTCCTGCTTCAGGATCGCGTTCGAATGAAATCTTTCGCGCGGCTTCGAGCGCGTCCCGGATCTGACCGGCAGTGAGTTGAAATCCGTTCCCCAATTGCTCAGCCAGAAAATCGCGATCGACATCCTGATCGGATAACTGATTCTCGCGCGGCAACTCTGCCTGCCAAAGCCGGCGTCGCAGTTCATATCCAGGTGTAGGAAAGTCGAGTCGCTGATACATCTTGCCGCGGAAGTGTCCGGACGGTTCCCAGGCTGTGCTGCTACCGAGAAAGGTGAGACCGGCAGCGCCTGCTTTGCCGATCACGTAATCCCACAGATGATGCGGCTGATTCGACTCCAATAGCGTTTCACAGTTGGACCAGTAGAGAGCAGCACCGCGGAGGGCCGCCTCGCGATAAGTAATATCGACGAGTGATTCAAAAGAATGTGTCCGCGCCACGGCAGAAAGATCTGCGATCAAGAGCGGCGACCCGATGGCGGTACACATCGCCTGAGCAGCCGCCAGCCGGCCACTGCCATAATTGCCGTGCAAAAATAATGTCGTGCCCTTGACTCGATCCCGGTATCGTTGCCACCAATCAACCAGGTTCTGAAGGTAAGCCACGCGACTGTGGTTGACGACAAGCTGGTCCCACGTCATGGCAGTCGTCGACACTGAGACGATCTGTTCGAGATGGCGATCAATAACATCGCTGTCCATCAGGTAGTCTGCGATACGTTCATCGATGCGCACTGATCTCATCGGCAGCGGTTCATCGCTACCGAAAACAATCAAGTGATATTTGATAAGAGCAGATTCGGCGCTGAACAACTGTCTTCCGAATTGTGGTTCGCGAATCAGCGGATGCAGTATCTGTAATAGGAGCTCGACCGTAGCACATGGGCGCGAGACATCGTCCTGTAGGTATCCAAATAACCTGCGATAACGCGCGTCCAACTCAGGCAGAAGACACAGGAGAATTACATCGCGTTCCAGATCTGAAAGACCGAACAGCGAGCTGAGATTTTCCAACCGTAAAGACGCTGATGTGCCGGTCAGTTGAATCCGATCGCGAATTCTGAGGTTCATCGATGCTGCCGTGCGCCAATCGTCGACGAGTGCCGTCTCCAGGTCGAGTGGCAGCATTCCGGGTCTCACAAATTCGGAGTTAAGGTAAGAATCTACTTCCGCATCGGTGACGTGGACCATTCCCCAAAGCTCAGGGGATTTGCTGGTTCCAATGGTGAGTTTCCAGCGCCTGGTTTGGGCGCGTATTAGACGGTCAATGCGACTGAGTTCGTCGGAAAGATGTTCCGCGCTGCTCGCGTAGGGATCGGCCGATTCTGAGAGCCGATCCGGTAATAGGACAGGTCGATACGGAGCTTCGCCGTCGATACCGTTGTCACCCGGTGGAGTCGCGGTTGAATTAACTAAAGACATGGTTTAACTCAAAGTCCTTTTATTCACACCGGGCTTTAGCCCGGTGCCAGACGGATTGTATTTGCAGAAAACCGTTTCAACGGTTTCGCTATATTCACTTGATAAGCCGACATTGGCTTTGCCTCAGAGTCCGAGATCATTCTTGGATCGGGTCAGTACAGGGAGCGGTAGCGACCTGGTCAGTGATCAGCATGCGACATTCCCAATGATTCTTGACTCCTATCGTTGACCAGGTCGCTACCGCTCCCTGTACTGACCCGATCCAAGCGTGGGGTCCGACTTTTGAGGCAAAGCGAACCGACATTCAATTTCCTCGCACTTGAAACTTTATGCGGCCTCCATCCAGCCATGGCACGCGCTCCAAATCGTCCAGGTAACCAGCCATCCTCAGCACGATGTCCAAGGGCCGTCTTTCGAGCTCTATCAGCAAGCCTTCATCGACGACGTGCACTCGTCCTCGACGGCGCACAAAATTTTCGAGCAGGAATGGAATGCTGGACGAAGAGAAACCGCGCAACCAGAATGACCACATGCGCAAAAGCATGTAGGCAACAATCGCCAGCGGCAGATCAGTCTCGGAACCTCCGAGCTTACTTTCGCGCAAAGCCTCGAACGTCTTTCGCAAACCTTCCACACCGGCATCGTGCACCGCTTCAACTTCATCAGTTCGGGGCAAGAGCTCTTCCTTATGATCGTGTGCAAAGATCGCCTCCAGAATCTTACTGCCGACAAAGACACGAGGTCGCGTACCACTCGCTTCCTCCCACGCGTCGAGCCACTCGAGAACAACGGCGCGCGCCTCATGGTTCGTTTTCACGACGCAGCCCAACGGCCAAATACAACCGCTCGCGTCGCCGGCGATCAGTTGCAAAGTGTCGTCACTCTCGAAAGAAAAAACACGCATGACCTCCGGCTGAAGTAATCTACGTGAGGCAGCGATCGTCAATATCGACTTTTGCAAATCTGCGTAATCTGAGAGCTCCGGAATCGCTAGATCATCAAGTTGAGTCTCTTCTGTGAGGCCACTCATCAGACAAAGTCCCGCATCAATGGGACCACTGGTTACAACGGGGCTGCCGTTGAGCCGTAAAGCGACTCTTAGAAAGACCATCGCCGGGTTCAGCAAGTCGTTTTTTAGTGATAAGCGAAAGTCGAGCACGCTTCGCAAGAGCAGAGACAGCCCGGCATACTCACTCTCGACACCGGCTGTAGAGGTCGCGACGGCACTCGAATCGCAAAGCCTGTCCAATATGCTGCTGGCTTTTTCACCCAGCCGAGCGACGTATGCACATGCCTGACTCGTATCCTCGCGAATATCCGGCGGCAGCAAACTCAATGCACCCTGCACATCTCCAGCCGTGAGACGCTGTCGAAATTGCTTGGAAGTTGGAAGCTGCTGCTGAACGGCGCTTACGGTGAGCAGACTCTCAATCATCACTTTCGCACCCGCATCGATCAGGTCAGGCGAGCCGGCGGCAAGCCGCCCGAAGAGTCTCAGAGAAACCGCCTCGTGAGCGTCACGCGCAGCCGGCGTGACTGGTTGATCGACACATGTGGCAAGAGCCGACAGCGTCTCCATCTGTCGTGGTGTCGCGCGACCATTGACGGAGCGCACAGGAAGGTCAGTAACTTCCGCATCGTCTGCTCGAACCAGCTTTGCCAACGCCGTTTTCAACCATTCGCGCTCAAGCCAATCAGACTGGGCCAACACCTGGTCCAGGTGCGACTCAAGACTCACGTCATGGGCCGTGGTAAGCGTGAAAAGGCGGCGCACCCAAAGAAAGCGCAGCACTTCGAAGACAGCTTCAGCCAGTGATTTCGGATCTTGCCAGTCAACCGGCGAAGGTCCGGTCGCAAGATACTTACGGAAAAGATCCTCATTGTCGTCGCCGCCACGGTGCGTTCTTTGTGCGATCCGATCGCTCAACTGGATCGCCATGCTGAAAAGAGAACGCGCCGCCGCGGCGTCGTAAATCGGCGCGAGATCGGTCGACCATAACGTTCGCACAGTCACGACATCGAGGGCGTCGATAAGCGCATCGAGCTCGCCTTCGCGATG
>DATNFX010000327.1:0-10476 GCA_035606195.1 Pyrinomonadaceae bacterium | reverse complement strand
GACGCACGAAAGGACGCAGATCGAGAATGTCGGAATTCAGTCGCACGCCCTGTCGGTTCAACTCGGTGATGCGCCAGCGCGGGAGAAAGAAGTCGCGGCGTCGATAGCGCGCAACGAGGCCCGTCACCGGAGGATGATCATCGGCGCCGAGACGCACGATGATGTCCTTGACCGTGGCGACACGTTCTCCTTCAAGGTCGCGTATCGGCCGACCTAAGACTTGCGACAGGTACAGCATAATGTGAGGAGCATCATACAGGATTGGGAATCACGCGCCACCTGGGAATCTGAACACCTGGGAATTGGACACCTGGGAATTGGAACCTCAAAAATTGAACAAGTCAGGAAGGGGGCTTGCCCCCGCTCATTTCTCTCTTCAGCGGGGGCAAGCCCCCTTCCTGACTTGTTCAAATTCCCCTTGTCCAAGTTTCCAGGTGCCGTCCTAGTTTGCGTCCTAGTCTGCGTCGAGGATCTTTTTGGCGAGTTCGAACGCGCGGTCGTAGCGTGAGTAGATGTCTGCTCGTGTCGTGAGAATTTGCCTGTCTGGCTTGATGCCCACACCTTCGAGTCGCTGGCCTGCGGCAGTCCGGTAATCAAACTCGCTGACGTCCAACACGCCGCCATCCGGCAACGCATGTCTGCTGCGGATAGCCAGCACGCAACCGCACGTGCCGGTACCGATAACCTGTGCGCGACGTTTTGCTTGCAACGCAGCAACCATGATCTCTGCCGCGCTCGAAGTGTTTTCCCCCGTGAGAACAACGAGTGGAAGTTTTATTTGTAACGGTGCCGATGAGCGCCAGAGCCGTTTCGAAAAGGTCTCCAGTTCAAAAGAGGCGCCGGACCGATCGGCGAAACGGCCGAGGTTTGTTCCGTCGTCCAGAAATAGCGACGCTACATCCGCCATCGCTTCAGCGTCGCCGCCACCATTCCCACGCAGATCCAAAACGATCCCTTCAGCGCCTTCCAGCACCGCAGGCAGCATCTTCGTGAAGTCCGCAGCGACAGTTTGCGTGAACGCGTCAATCCTGAGAACCGCGATGTTGCCCTTGCGTTGGTTATTGAATCCCAACTCTCGCTGGTTCCAGTAACGTTGCAGCACTGCGGACTTTTGTTTTCCTTTACGATTGGACCACGTGACCTTCACGTCCGTTCCTGCAGGTCCTTCGAAGAGGGCGCCGATGGCACGATAGCGAGCGTTGGATTCGTCTGACAAACCCGAATAGCGCAGTCGCTGTTTAATAGCTTCAGCCACTGGTTGATCGTCAATATTGACGATCACGTCTCCCGCTTTAACCTCAGTTCGCGCCGCTGCTGAACCAGCCTCGACCTGTATGACGGTGGGCACGCCTTCAACTTCACGAACCGTTAAGCCAACCGTTATAAAACGCGGATTCCACCAGTCAAACTTCTCATCCGGCGAATAGACTCTGGTGTGAGCGTCCTTTAGTGAGCCGATCATCTGACGCAGCACATCATAGAACTCGTGTGGTTTCCCGGCGCGCGCCGCTGCCGGTCGAAATGTTGCTCGTTGGGCCTGCCAATCAATGCCGTGAAACTTCGGATCGTAATAACGTTCCTGAATCGTTTCCCACGCGTCGTCAAAAACAGCGAGCCGGCCTTCTACAGTTGTAGTGGAAACGGGTGATGAATCGTCGCGAACTGCACGAACGAGCGAGGCCGTCGCGAGCTGAGAAACCAGCAGCGCACAAAGCACAAAGTACAAAGCACGAAACGTTCTTCTGCGCCTGGTCTTGTCTCTTCCCATTATTACCTCGGTGGCTTACGAAAGTTGTAGCGCAGTAACACGCGCATTGGTATTGGCGCTCCGTTCTTCATTGCCGGGAAGAAGTGCAATTGACGAACAGTCGCGACCGTTACTTCATCGAGCCCAAATCCGGCCCAGCGAACAATCTGTACCTCACTTACCTCACCATCGGCGCCGACGTCGACAGCAACGTCGACCGTGGCTTCAGCATCAGCACGAGCCGCACTCGGTGGGTATTCCGGCCGCAGCCGGCGGTACGGACGCGGCGGTCGAATGCCCTGCACTTCGGCGGCCTTTTCGTCTTCCGGCGCTTCCTCTATTAATGCTTCCGGGGCAGCAGTCATAACACTGCGCTGAATTCGCTCGTCTTCATGGCTTTTCCTGATGACGCCAACGAGACGCTGAGTCAAAGAATCGTCCGAGAGGTATTGTGACAACTGAAGCTCCGCTCTGGTTGCCTCGGCATTCTCGAAAGTTGGGCGTTCCCAAAAAACCAACTGGCCGGTTCTCGTACTGACGAGAAATATAGAGCAGTATGCTTCGTAGTAGACAGGCTTTTCAAAGGACGAGCGACGCAGCGTTTGCGCATCTCCGAGGAAATAAAACTCAGTTGCCAGTGCCGCGCCTAAATCGCGGGCTTCGTTGACGGGGAGGTTGAGCGAGCCCGTGTAGCCGATTCCTTTTGCAGCCGCACGGCTCATATCAGCGTCCGCAACAACGACCTCTTTCGTGGCACGAAGACGACTGCGAAGTGTGTCCGCGGCCTGTTTTGCGACCGGCATCGATCCGAAGTCCAGTACACTGACCACCGGTAGCGGACTGCTTTGCGCCCGCGAAGCACTCGCAGCCAAAGCGAGCAATGCAACAACGCAAAAAACTTGACTACACTTGTGCTTTTTGTGCTTCCTCGTGACTGACTTTGTCATCGGCACTGTGATAGAGCTCGTAGACTTCGTTCTTTATCTCTGCCGGGAAGCAGACTCGATGGAGTTCATACGCGTGCTGTAAACCTCGCACCACATTACTAACCTCGCTGATCTCTCGAATCTGCGGTGACGCATAACCGCTCTCCACGTAGATGTGACTCTTGGGTTCCGATTTCTCGGTCTCGTAGTAACCATAGTAAGGAACGTCACTGGCGCGGTCTTCGATGAAGTAGTAATCCGGATCAAAACCAGCGCGCGCGACTGTTTGCCGTGCAGTCGTGAGAAAGTCAGCCTTCGTTGCGGCGGGCATATCGAGATCGATCGCCTTGAACAAACGACGCGCGATGAACCTCCGGCTGAGATCACTCAGGATCGCGTCACTCGAGTTTTGCCATTGCTTGATATGAAAGACAAAATCCGAATCGTCTACCTGCACGTGTTCACGGCTCGTCAGCGTTTCCCGTCGGAGTATCTTTTCGAAAGCCGTTCCCGCCGCATACCAGATGTCTTTGCCTTCGTCGAGTAGTGTCAACGCACGGCGAATGATCGATCGCAAAACAGCTTCTGCCGATCTCAGGGTGCGATGAAAGTAGACCTGACGAAACATGTAGTAGCGAGCTTGCAGATACTCTTCGACAGCGTAGATGCCACGCGCCTGGACATAGACGCGATCGGCAGCCTCGTCGATTGCGAGCGCGTTGATGATCCACTCGAGATCGTAGATGCCGTACTTGGCTCCCGTCATGAGCGAGTCGCGCAACAGGTAATCCATTCTGTCGACGTCCAGTTGCGACGAAACGAGCTGGGCCAATGCGGCCGGTTGAAATCTACCTTCGATGATCGACGCGACTTTGAATGGCAAGTCGCTTGAGTGCGATCGCAGCAGTTCTCCGATCTCGGAATGTTCGTCGAGGATAACTTGCACGGTCCATAGTTCGTGATGGAAGTTGAGCACCTTCTCCATCACGTGTGAAAAAGAACCATGACCTACGTCGTGGAGTAACGCAGCGGCGCGCGCGGCGATTCGGTCACCTGGATCGATCGAATAGGTTTCACTCAATCGATCGAGCACGCGAGTCATCAGATGAAACGCGCCGAGTGAGTGAGTGAAGCGTGAGTGTTCCGCGCCTTGATACGTGTATAGACCAAGACCGAGCTGTTTGATCCGGCGCAGGCGTTGGAACTCCGCGGCATCGATGAGGCGCATCATCAGCTCGCCTTCATCAGAGTCGGTTTGCAGACGAATGATGTTGTGAACTGGATCGCGGTAGATGCGTTCGGCCATTGCGCGAATCTTAACAGAAGACTTGGACAGGATTTATAGGATGAAACTCGATTTACCGTGTCAATCCTGGCTAATCCTGTTAATCCGGTCCAAACACGTCCTCGGCTCCTTCCGAAAACGGTTGAAATTTCTGGATTTTCCCATTTTTTTGGATAGCAGGGCAGGCCGGACCCCGGATCAGCCCTGGAGAAAGTCTACGAATACTTAGAGAATCGTCCAAAATGACATGGGGGCATGCCATTTGCCAAAAAACCGCCCCGACGATGGCCTCTTCTAAGCCGCTCGTTTTGGAATTCTTTCGATGCTGCCAATAAAAAAGGGAGATTTTTCACAGGAGGGGGCAGCATCTTTGTCCAGTATCAAGAAAGGAAAGCAGAAAATGAAGAATGTCTTTAAGTTCATTGCTCTGTCTGCGTTACTGATGAGCTTTGCGCTATTTGCTGGTAGCGTGTTTGCTCAGACGTCGACGACAGGGTCAATTGAAGGGACTGTTACCGACAGTGCCGGCGCTGCCGTGCCCGGAATCTCTGTGAAGGTCACCAGCCCGAATTTGATTTCGGCGCAGACGGCGACAACAGATTCCGGTGGTCGGTACAGGATCCTGAACCTTCCTCCGGGAAAATATGCGATTACCGTAGAGGCTGATAAAGGTTTTGCTAAGTATGAAAAAGCTGATGTTGAAGTAAATCTTTCCCGAAGTACATCAGTCGAGGTTCAGCTTCAGGCGGCGGGCGCTTCGGCGAGTGTTACGGTTACCGACACTGCCGGCGCAGCTGTTGACGTCAGTGGTAACACCACTGGCTCGAACGTTTCGTCCGATCAGTTTTCAAACTTCCCAACGCAGCGTACTGTCCAGGGCCTCTACACGATCGCCCCGACAGTTACCCGTTCGGGTTTGCGCGATGCGACCGGCCGCGACCGAGACCCCTCGGTGGCTGGTGCGTCGGGTCCTGAAAACAACTACATTCTCGACGGCGTGAACACGACCGACCCCGCTTTCGGTGGTTCGGGTGCGAACCTCCCGTTCGAGTTTGTGCAGGAAGTTGAAATTAAGACCGGTGCGTATGGTCCGGAATATGGAAAAGCGACCGGCGGTATTTTTAACGTTATCACCAAGAGCGGTGGCAACGAATTTCACGGCGACGTCTATGGCTACGGCACGACCAAAGGCCTGGTTCGCGAAGTGAAGAATTTCCCGTTCACCGGTTCGGCGTACAACGGCTTCTCAGAAGCTGACGTCGGTGGTGATATCGGTGGTCCAATCATCAAAGACAAACTTTGGTTCTTTGGTGCATTCAACCCACAGAAACGCAAGAACTACTACCTGACGCAGACGTTCCACCTGCCCGTTCAGAACGACGTGACGATTCCGTTCTACTCCGGCAAGATCACGTGGGCAGTTAATCAGAAACACACCTTCACGGCCTCGACATTCGGTGACTTCACCAAGATTGACGGTTTCCTGGCGGTTGCCGCCCTGAACAACGTCAACGGTTTCGGTGACGACATTACGGCCTTCGAAGGACGTCAGGAAACTGGCGGTCACAACTACGTGTTCCGTCTGAACTCAACGTTCACGAACACTTTCATCGCCGAACTCGCCGGCGGTCTGCACTTCCAACGGGCGAACATCATTCCGCGCGCCGTTGACAGATCACTCGTCACCGACAACTTTGCAGTGTTGAAGAATGGTTCGGTGTTGACGCCAGTGCAAACCGGCGCGAGCTTCGACGCGACCGCAGCGGCCAACAGTGTTTTGAACACCACGGGCTTCATCGATTTCGTCGACGGACGCGGTGGCTCATTACAGCGCAACTTCGTACGTGGTCCGGGCTTCGGTCTCTTTACTAACCAGGATCGCAACCGCTACGAGTTCAACGCTCACATGCAGAACATCATCGGCGGCAGCCACACGATTAAGTGGGGCTTTGAGTTCAACCAGAACAAGTACAACATCAACACTCTTTCGAGTGGTCCGGCCATCACCTACGCGTTTACGCCGGGTGCTGTTAACGCGGACGGAACGCCATTGAGAAATACCAATGGCAATGCCAACGCCACCAACGGTTCGCGTATAACCAACAACTGGCTGGTTTGCACCGTTATTACCAACCAGATTACGTGTCCGAGTACCGCAGGTGTCCTGCGTGCGCAGACAATTCCGGCGGCAACCCTTGCTGCATTGGGCCTGACGGTTAACCCGACAGCAACCGCAATCAGCACGGCGCAGGCTTTCGGAACTCCGTTCCTGCTTCGTAACACCACTCGCGTTCGTGACTTCGAACTCGTTGGTGATACTTACACGAACGTCGAGAGCTTCTATGTCGGCGACGACTGGAAATTTGCCAAGAACTTCCAGTTGAGCTTTGGTATTCGCTGGGATTACCAACAGTCGTACGGTAACGACAACAGCACCTACCTGAGGTTCAACAACTTCGACGATAACGCTGCGCCGCGTTTTGGCTTTATCTGGGATTTCACGGGTAAAGGCAAAGGCAAGATCTTTGCGAACTACGCGCAGTTCATCGAAGCTCCGATTCCGCTAGACGTCAACGTTCGCGCAGGCGGCGGCGACGTGCAGACGGACAAGAACTTCAACGTCAACAGACTGAATGCTCCGGCTGGTGCCACGATTGTTCCTGGCGTCAGCACTGGTGCAACCAATCTGGGTTCTGATGCTACTCCGGCCGACATCGGTCTGAAGCCCCAGAGCATCCGTGAGTTCACGTTCGGCGCCGAGTATGAAGTCGGCGGCGACGTCACTCTCGGAACACGTGGTGTTTACCGTTCAATGGTCAACGTCATTGAAGACGGTTCATTCGATGACGGCGACACCTACTTCATCTTCAACCCGGGTCGTATCGGCCCTGGCACGACCGAACAAAACGCCTGCGCCGGCGATCCAGCTACTGGCCGCGCCCCGCAGTGTTTCGGTCGCGCACAGCGGTTCTACCGCGGTATCGAGTTCACCGCTACCAAGCGATTTACGAATAACTTCCAGTTCATCGCTTCTTATGTGTTCTCGAGCCTGATTGGTAACTACGAAGGTCTCTTCCGTAATGACAACGGGCAGTCTGACCCGAACATCACTTCGTTGTTCGACCTCCAGAGCTTGCTCAACAACACTTATGGACGTTTGCCGAATGATCGGCCGCACCAGTTCAAGTTCAACGGCAGCTATCGCACGCCATGGAAACTCCTCCTTAGTGGAAACTTCTATGCGCAGTCCGGTGTGCCGTTCAACCAACTGATTCCGCATCCGATCTACGGAAACAACGAGGGCTTCAAAGTCCAACGCGGTACGGCCATCATTCCGACGGTTAGTGCCGTACAGGCAGGATTCCCGAACACCGTCGAAAGCATCGGTTCAAACCGAACGCCAACGACGATGAATTTGGACCTCGGGGTTTACTACCCGATTAAAGTTGGTGAAGGTAAAGAACTCCGCCTGACTGGAGACTGGTTCAACGTCTTCAACAGCCAGCGCGCAGTTACCTTGGATCAAACCTTTGAGATCACCAGCGGTGTTGCGGGTGTTCCGAACACAGCGAATCCGTTCTTCGGATCGGCCTTGCTTGTTCAGCCGCCTTCATCGTTCAGGTTTGGCGCCAAGTTCACCTTCTAATGAAATAAACTTCCGCTCATGCGAAAGCATCGCGGGTGATGGGGAGAGGCGCCTTAGGTCCTCTCCCCAATTTCTTTTTAGCAGTCAGATTTAGGCTTGATCTTGAGCCGTTCAGGGAGTTAAATCTCTCTATCCGAACTCAGTTGCAAGGAGGTCTCGATGCCAGGCAGTAAAACCCTCCCCGTCATTTTAAAGCAACGCTCCTTATTAATCTTTCTGGGTATCCTCCTGTTACCTCTCGGTGTGAACGCACAGGGGGGCGGTAGGTCGTCAACCGGTACGGGTGGCATTCATACTATTCAGGGGTACATCTTCTTTCCTTCCGGCAGAAAGGCCGAAGGCACGACGATCATAGTGAAGTTGCAGTCGTTACAATATCCCGAATTGCAGGCGATTCCGGATTCGGGTGGTACCTTCACATTTTCGAATCTTGCGCCCGGAAGTTACACCGTAATTGTGAATGCGGGCGATGAGTATGAGCAAACGAGCGAGGGCGTGTATATCGATAGTGACCTGAACCTTTCAAGAATGGGAGTTCGTCTTCCTCCGAATCCGAGAAGATTCAGCGTCATGGTGCACCTGCAGCCGAAGATGAAACCCGGTGTCAAGCCTGGCGTTGTCAATGCTGCGCTGGCCGCAGTACCTGAGAAGGCTCGCAAACTCTACGAGAAGGGAATCGCGGAAGCTCGCAATGATGATACGGCGAGTGCCGCCGCGAGTTTGAAGGAAGCCGTCACACTCTATCCCGACTTTCCGCTCGCATTGAACGAGCTCGGCGTGCAGTACTTGAAGTTGCGACAGATCGACAAGGCCATCGAGGTTCTAAAGGAAGCGTGCAAGCTTGATGCTAACGCATTTGCGTCGAGACTCAATCTGGGTATTGCGCTGCTCGAGGCGAAGCATGAGAAGGAAGCGGAAGAGCAGTTACGCGAGTCGGTGAAGCAAAACAACAACGTTCCCTCGGCGCACATGTATCTCGGCATTGTGTTACTCCGGCTCAACAGGGTTGACGAAGCTCAAAAGGAACTCGAGATTGCGACGGCTGTCAACGCAAGTCATCTCGGCATGGCAAATTATTACCTCGGCGGTATCTACTGGAAAAAGCAGGACTACGTCCGTGCTGTCGAGCAGTTGGAAAAGTATTTACAGTTCACTCCGAGCGCTCCCGATGCAGAACGTGTGCGTGCGACAATCAAGGAGCTCCGCACTCGCACAAATCACAGTAATTGATACGAAAGGAAGCAATTCTTCTATGTTGGCAAAAAGTTCTCCCATCATGAAGCTACTTTTGACGGCGGGTTTACTCCTGTTGTCCGTTGGTGTGGCACACTCCCAGGGCATCACGCCAGGCAGTTCGCGCGGTTTATCGAGTGGTGAGGGAAGTAACCAGATTCAGGGCCGTATTTATTTCCCATCCGGACAACAAGTCACCGGTAAGACTATCAAGATCAATCTCGAGAGTGTCAGCGCCTTCGGAAACCACTCGGCGGTGGCGGATCAGGACGGCACCTTTCGTTTCCAAGGTTTGCCGAACGGCCAATACACGGTCGTGGTGGATGCGGGCTCGGAATATGAGAAGTCGCGTGAACCCGTAAACTTTGATCGTGAAGCAAGTCCCGGTGGTCGCATCGTTCAGGTCACGATTCAACTCCAGCCCAAAGTTGATTCGGCAAATCCGATGTTCGCCAATGTTCCTGAAAAGGCTCTGGGCTTTTATCAGAAAGGCACGGCAGCAGCGAAGAAGGGCGACGCGAAAGCAGCCGTCGAATCGCTCACGGCAGCAGTGGCCGCTTATCCAAACTTTCCCATGGCGCTCAATGAACTCGGTACGCAGTACATGATTCTCAAAGAGATGGACAAAGCCGGTGAAACGTTTGAGGCTTTGGTGAAGCTCAAACCTACCGATGCGACTGCGCACCTTAATCTCGGAATCGTCGCTTTCAACAAGAAGAAGATGGACGATGCCGAGTCGCACCTGCGAAAAGCGATTGAGTTGAAGAGTCCCGGTCCGAGCGCACACTACTATCTTGGACTAACGTTCATCGGCAGCAAGCGCTACCCGGACGCGGTAACGGAGTTTCAGGCTGCGATTAGCAATGGCGGTGAGAACCTCGCCCTCGCGCATAAGTATCTCGGCGGTCTTTACATGGGTCACCCCGAAAAGAGACAGGAAGCAATCACCGAGTTGGAAAAATATCTGGCGCTCGATCCTAAGGCCGCCGACGCGGAACGCATCAAGGCCACCATCCAGGACCTGCGAAACAAGCAGTAAACGTTGAGCCGCAGATCTGCGTGATCTGCGGCTTACTGTCTTTTGAGATCGAGCAGGTGTCCGAGTTTTTCTTTCTTGGTGCGCAGATAGCCGGCGGCGTCTTCGCTGGAGTCGACCTCAATCGAGACTCGCTCCACGATTTGTAGTCCCGCCTCTTCCAGGGCCTGAAGCTTTAGTGGATTGTTGGAAATGACTTTTACCTGGCAGAGCCCGAGGTCGAAGAGAATCTCGGCACACTGTCGATAGTCTCGCAAATCCACCGCCAGACCCAACCTCTCGTTTGCTTCGACCGTATCTGCTCCGAGATCCTGTAGCGCATAAGCCCGGATTTTATTGACGATGCCGATCCCGCGCCCTTCCTGCTGCTGGTAAACGATTGCGCCGCGGCCTTCCTGCTGAATCATCTGCATGGTCTGGTGAAGTTGCCGCCCGCAATCGCATTTGGTCGAGCCGAAAACATCTCCGGTCAAACATTGTGAGTGAATCCGAACCAACGTTGGCACATCGCGCCTCATCTCTCCTTTAAAGAGGACTACAAACTCCTCTTCAGTGGTGAGAGAGCGGTAAGCCGCGATTTGAAAGTCGCCCCATTCGGTGGGC
>DATNFX010000326.1:0-2814 GCA_035606195.1 Pyrinomonadaceae bacterium | reverse complement strand
TCTCACGCTCTCGAGCTCGAAATCATCCTCAGGCGCAACTACCAGAATATTCTCGGGCTTCAGATCGCGATGGACCACGCCCTGCCTGTGCGCAGAACCAACACCCGCACAAATGCCGCGCATCAATCGCACGCCGCGTTCGACCGAAAAATGATTCTCGCTGCGCAATAGTTCGCGTAGCGGAGTTCCTTTCACAAACTCCATTACGATATACGCGGGCGCGTGTTCGTCGTCAGTCTCGCCGAAGTCGTGAATCGTGATGACGTTGGGGTGACGCAGCATCGCCGCCGCACGTGCTTCGCGCCGGAAGCGTGCCAGTGCGGCATCGTCCGTAACGAACTTGCCCGTCAGGATCTTTACCGCGACGTCGTCGCCGATGTGAACGCGACGCGCGCGATAAACGACACTCATACCGCCCTCGCCCAAACGCGCGACCAGCTCATATTTGCCGTCGATCCTGTGTCCGATCAGCGGATCGGGATTCGCCAGCCGGATAGTCGGGAGTGCCGAGTTGAAATGATCTTCGTAATACGGATGTGTATTGGCACCGGGCAACGTCAATGGCGAACCACAGTCAGCACAAAACATCGCCTCCTTGTTGAGGAACAATTCACATGCGACGCAAAACGGTTTGTTGTTTCTCAACTCGCCGAGCAACTGGTCTAGGTCGTCTTCAATTAGATCGACGCCGTTTGCTCCGGTTGTGGAACTGCGAATCTCGCCTTCCGGATCAAACAGAAAGTAAGCCGGCAGTTCTTCTTGTCCCTGGCTGACTTTGTGATCGTTATCGAGTGCGCATGGCTCTGTGAGATTGAGACGTGAAATCGCGTCGCGAACCGTTTTGGGATCTTTTTCCGCCTGCGACTGCGGTACGTGCACGGCAATGACACGCACACCTTCGCGTTTGCGCTGATCGCGTATCTGCGCGACCTGCGCCAGATTAGTCTTGGCCGTTTCAGAACTGATGGACCACAAATGGACGAGCGTCGGATGACCCTTGGTCTGCCGCGTCGTGACGCGGCCATTCAACCACTCGGTGGCCCGTTCAAATGACGGCAACTGTGCGTCGACTTTCATCTTGATTTCGCACCCTGGACGAAACGCCGAAGGCGTTCGCTAACCCCTGGGGATAAGAATCAAAATAGCGATTCAACCCTGAAAGGGTTTCTCGCGTGAGGAACCCTTTCAGGGTTTCAAACCTATTTAATATCTCAACCCAGGGTTGTCGCTTCGCTTCCAACCCTGGGCTTGGGTTAGCCAACGCCTTCGGCGTTAGTTTTCCTAACGTCACAAAAATACTCGGTGTTAGTTCCAACCTCACAAAAATACTCGGGCATTCGATATAAAAGCACTAACGTTACAACCAACTGGTTCTAATCTGTGGGGGCTTCACGAGGGTTTGCATTACCACGCAATATTGTTCCGTCTTCTCTTTCAATGCTGCTAACTGCTCTGCGGTTGCCTGCGGGGCTTTGATGTCGAATTTCGCGTGGATGTCCTGAAAGCCAACCGGAACCTCTTTCGAAATTCCGAGCGTGCCGCTCAGATCCATCTCACCTTCAACTTCCACCCGAATGTGCTCGAACGGTATCCCCATCGCCGTAGCCACGAGTTGGCAAGTCAGTTGAGCACAGCCTGCGAGCGCCGCGAGCAGGAGATCACCCGAGCAGGCAGCGGTGCCGGGACCACCAACACCGCTGTGTGCCTGTGCCTCGAGTATCTTCTCTCCTACTTCGATCGAACACGAGATTGGCGTATCGGTTTGATCCCCTGCAGCTCTGAGCGTAATGCGAGAGCTATTTGGATCGCTCCGATACTTTTCCTTCAGTGGTTTTTGGATTGCGCGGAGATCCATCGTCTCTTTAGTCATCGGCTGTGGTCGGGTCGATCACGGTTTTCACTTGCGACACGTGATTGGCCGGAAAGCCGCCACGGCGCGCATGTTCATGGACCATCTCTTCGTTCGGAGCAATGTAAACACAGTAAAGCTTGTTGTCCGTGACGTAGCTCTGCACCCACTGAATCTGCGGTCCCAATTCATTCAGCACGTTACACGATCGCTGCGACAACGTTTTCAACTCTGCGGGAGTCAGCTTGCTGGCCCCAGGTACAACTCGCTCGATTACATACTTTGGCATTGGTGTTCTCCGTTTCCTGTCGTATCACTGCAATTCGACCAATAACTTCTGAAATTCGTCTGTATTACGCATTGAGTCGAAGGCACTATCGCCCCTTGCCCAGTGCGCCACGGCTCTAAATCCACTCTCAAAAGCGCGGCGCAAAAGGATCAGCGATGCCTTCGTCTCTTTAAGTAACGCGTAAGCACAGGCGCAGTTGTATACAGCCAGGCCGTCATTTGGTTCTAATTCCAGAACTCGTCTCAGGGTCGCACTTGCTTCTTCTCTACTGCCAAAGCGCGCGTAGGATTCCGCGAGCCGGCTCATTACTACGACGTCGTCGAGGCTCGCTTCGAGCTTTCTGGACGTAATTTCGATTACTTTCAGCTCCGCTTTTTCCACCGCCTCGATGTTTCCGAGCCTCTGATGAATCTCTGCGAGGTACTTCCAGGCCTCTTCGTCGTACGGTTTTAGTTCAGCCGCGCACCGGTAATAGGCGAGTGCGCTGTCGAGGTCGGTTTGGAGTTCGGCAATCATGCCGAGTCGCATGTAGCCTGGATAGAACTCGTCGTTCTCTTTGAGAATCTCTTCCAGCGCGCGCTTCGCCTCCGCGAGACGGCGTTGGTTGAAGTAGACCATCGCGATTCCGAATTTGGCGTCGAGAGACGTCGGCTCGAGCATCAGAGCTTTCTGATTC
>DATNFX010000325.1:0-4759 GCA_035606195.1 Pyrinomonadaceae bacterium | reverse complement strand
TCGAGTTAAAACCGCAACTGGCAGAACTCGGATTAATGGGTGTGCTTTTTCCCGAGGCGTATGGCGGCGCCGCGATGGGCTACGTAGAGTACGCGACGATTATCGAAGAGCTGTCGCGTGTCGATGGCTCAGTCGGCATTTCAGTGGCTGCGCACAATTCGCTTTGTTCGAATCACATTTATAAATACGGCACTGAAGAACAACTCAGGAAGTATCTCGCACCGTTAGCGAGCGGTGAAAAACTGGGCGCATGGGGACTCACGGAACCGAGCGCCGGATCCGACGCGTCCGGCACAAAGTCGACCGCTGTGAAAACGGACGGCGGGTGGATCGTCAACGGCTCAAAGAACTTCATCACTCACGCGATTCACGCTGACATCTGCGTGGCGATGGCAGTCACCGACAAGGCTCAGCGAAGCAAAGGCATCTCGGCATTTATCTTCGAGAAGGGCATGAAAGGATTCTCGCCTTCGAAGAAAGAGAACAAGCTGGGTTTGCGTGCTTCTGAAACTGCGAGCGTGGTTTTTGAAGACTGCTTTGTTCCTGACGCACAAATGCTCGGTGAGCCCGGCCAGGGCTTCGTGAACGCGATGGAAATACTCGACGGTGGTCGTATCTCGATCGCGGCACTCGCAGTCGGTATCGCACAGGGTGCGTACGAGTCGGCCGTGCGTTATGCAAAAGAGCGACAGCAGTTCGGAAAACCGATCGCGGAGTTTCAGGCAATCCAGTTCAAGCTCGCAGACATGGCGACACAGATCGACGCCGCAAGACTGTTGATGTATCGCGCCGCATGGATGAAGGACGAGGGAAAGAGGACCACGAAAGAGTCGTCGATGGCCAAGCTGTTTGCTTCGGAAGTGAGCGTTCACGTTTGCGAAGAAGCGATCCAGGTGCACGGCGGATACGGCTACACGAAGGATTATCCGCCAGAGAAATACTGGCGCGACTCGAAGCTGTGCACGATTGGCGAAGGCACCTCGGAGATTCAGCGCATCATCATCGCTCGTGAAGTGCTGCGACAGGTGTAGCCACAAAAAGGCACAAAAAGCACAAAAAGGAAAATCGAAAACGAGTAGAGGTTTTTAGTAAAAATCTATTTTGTGCTTTTTGTGCCTTTTTGTGGCTAAAAGATATGGTGGCTAATAGTCTCAGTGAGCGTGTGAGTAGTGGCGAGCCTGCAGCTGTGGCGCGTGCTATCTCGAAGATCGAAGATGGCGCAAAAGACGCTGCGGCGCTGATGAAGGAGATCTATCAACGCTCCCGTGGCGCGCTTGTGATTGGAATCACGGGGTCTCCGGGCGCGGGCAAATCATCGCTCGTCGACAAGCTCGCAATGTTTTACCGCCAACAGGGTGAACGCGTCGGCATCGTGGCGGTCGATCCTTCGAGTCCGTTTTCAGGGGGCGCAATCCTCGGCGATCGCATCCGCATGCAGACTCTCGGTCTCGATGAAGGCGTCTTCATTCGTTCGATGGCCACGCGCGGCAATCTCGGTGGCCTGGCACGAGCCACGGTCGATGCAGTCGCGATTCTGGACGCGGCTGGTTACTCCAAGATCGTCGTTGAGACAGTCGGCGTGGGTCAGGACGAAGTCGAGGTCGTCAAAGCGGCCGATGTGTCGGTGGTGGTTTTAGTGCCGGGCATGGGCGACGATATCCAGGCGATCAAAGCCGGAATCATGGAGATCGGCGACATCTTCGTCATCAACAAGGCCGACAAAGAAGGTGTTTTTGCGACCGAAAAGGAGCTCGAGTCGTTGCTGTCGCTGGCGACGCGGGACGATGGCTGGGATCCGCCCATCGTCAAGACTGTGGCCACGGAAAATCACGGTGTAGCCGAGCTCGCCGCAGCGATCGAGAAATTTTGCAGCCAACAACTCGGCGCGCGCGCGAGTAGCGAGCGGCGTAGAGCCATCGCCCGCTGGCGAATTGTCGAGTTATTGCGGGAAAGTCTCCTCTCCCGCGTTTTGGCAACAGAGGCCTCGGTTGCTATGCTTGACCGGCTGGCCGACGAAGTTGCAACCAGACAGCGGGACCCTTATTCTGCAGTCGAGGAGATAATTAGGAGTAGTCAGTAGTCAGTAGTCAGTGGTCAGTTGTCAGTAGTCAGTTGTCAGTAGTCCGTGGTCACTAGTCAGTCGAAACGGCTCTAAACATTGACCATGACCACGGACAACGGACAACGGACAACGGACAACGGACAACGGACAACTGACAACTGACAACTGACAACGGACAACTGACCACTGACCACTGACAAGTGACAAAAGTCGATCACATCGGAATCGCGACGAGGAGCATCGAAGAAGGTCTGGCAGTGTGGCGCGATGCACTCGGCCTGAAGGTTGACTCCACTGAGGAAGTTACCGAGCAAGGTGTTAAGGTATGCATGCTGGCCGTTGGCGATACTCATGTCGAATTACTCGAGCCATTGAGTGCCGAAACGGCGGTGGGAAAGTTTCTCGCTAAACGCGGACCGGGAATGCATCATATTGCAATTGAGGTCGCGGACCTCAACGCCTCGCTTGCGGAACTAAAGAACAAAGGAGCACGCCTCATCGACGAAACGCCGCGGGTGGGCGCGGGTGGATGTTTGGTGGCTTTTGTTCATCCCTCATCTGCTAATGGAGTGCTGCTCGAGCTCGTGCAGCATCAATCGTAGGAAAGGAAAGTATTTTGAACTCAACAAGAAAAGCTCTTATCGCGGCTGCGGTCGCCCTGGTTTTTGCCGGAGGTCTGATTTTCTGGCAGGTCAAAGCACGAAAAGCGGGCCCGGTCGAATTGACGGCGGAAGACATGGCACTGATTGCCGAAGACCAGCCGCCGCAGATGCGCGCTCGTTTGGCTGTCGACGAGAAGGCGCGCAAAGATTTCGCCCAGGAGGTACGGCGTCTCCTCGCCGTAGCCGAAGAGGCGGAATCGCACGGCGTCGCCGACACCCCCGAGATGAAGCGCCAGCTCGAATTTCAGAAAGCCAGCGTCGTCGCCCAGTACTATTTTGAAAAGCAAGGCGAGAATGCCACGACGGATATTACCGACGCCCAGGTCGACGAGTTTTTCAAACAACCCGTTAATCAGCACAAGTTTGATCAGATTATTGCCGATGCAAAGGCCAAGGATCCGCAGTTTGCCTCACAGGAGATTCCACCCGAGCAGATGAACATGCTGAAGCAGCGACTCGGACGGATTTATCTTGCAGAGAAGAAGGCGATAGATCAGGGGCTCGACAAGAAGCCCGAAGTCCGATTGCAGATGTTGTTGCAGCACGCGCGTGCGGTGGCCCAAAAATACGCCGTTGATAAGTTGCAGGACAAGATGAAGGCGACGGATGAGGAAGTCAACGCGTACTTGGCGAGCCATCCCGAGATGGACACGGATAAGAAGAATCGCGCCAAGGCTGAGGAAGTTCTCAAGCGTGCGCGAGGCGGCGAAGACTTTGCGAAACTCGCGCAGGAGTTTTCAAGTGACGGCAGTAAGGACAAGGGCGGCGACCTCGGTTGGTTCGGTCATGGCGACATGGTTCCCGAGTTCGAGCAGGCCGCTTTTGCGTTGAAGCCGGGCGAGATCAGCGATGTGGTCCAAAGCAAATTTGGTTTTCACATCATCAAGGTGGAAGAGAAAAAGACCGAGACAAAAGACGGCAAGGCAGAAGAGAAGGTTCACGCGCGTCACATCCTGATTAGCGATCCGGGCGCCAATCCATTTGGACCGCCGCAAAGCCCGCGCGATAAAGCGAAGGCGGAGATCGAAAAGGATAAAGCCACGAAGGTGCTCGACGAGATCGTCGCGCGCTCGCATGTGAAAGTGGCTGAAAATTACCAGGTGAAACAACCTGAGCAGCAGCCACAACAGCAGTTGCCGCCTGGATTTGGTGCACCGCCTGAAGGGCAGGAAGCTCCAGCGCCCGCGCCTTCGCCCGCGAAACCAGGCGCCAAGACGCCGCCGGCAAAGACGAAGAAGCCCTAGGCCACTAAGAGGTATTAGCCACAAAAAGGCACAAAAAGCACAAAATGATTTGACCCGGCTGCTCAATCATTTGTGACTTTGTGCTTCTTTGTGGCGGATCTATTCGATGCAGTTAGGCGACTATAGGGTCGAGATCATTCAGGACACCGAATTCCGTCTTGATGGGGGAGCAATGTTCGGAGTGGTCCCGCGCAAGCTTTGGGCGCGGGAGTGTCCGCCCGACGATGAAAACCGCATTCGCATGAACATGAATTGCGTTTTCGTCGATACCGGCTCGGAAAAGATCCTGATCGAAACGGGCATTGGCGATAAGTGGTCTGCGAAGCAACAGTCGATGTACGGCATCGACCGCACACGCCCGCTTACCGAGACACTAAAGACGCGCGCCGGTGTTTCTGCTGATGAGATCACAATCGTCGTCAACACTCATCTGCATTTCGATCACGCCGGTGGCAATACCACTCTGAACGCCGAAGGCAATCCGGTCGCGACTTTCCCGAATGCGCGTTACTTCGTCTCCGGCGCTGAGCTGCACCACGCGGATCACCCAACTGAACGTGATCGCGCGAGTTATTTACCGGAGAACTGGAAGCCTCTGGTCGAGTCGGGACAGCTTCAAGCACGAGACGCCGATTACGAAGTTGTGCCAGGTTTGAAAATGCAGACGATCGCCGGTCACAACCGGTCGATGCAGTGCTGGCGTCTGGAGCGAAAAGGGAACACGATGTTTGGTTTCGCCGACTTGATACCGATGCGCGCGCACGTTCGTTTGCCGTGGATCATGGGTTACG
>DATNFX010000324.1:0-3359 GCA_035606195.1 Pyrinomonadaceae bacterium | reverse complement strand
TTACGCCGTTGTCTTCAACCGGATGAGCCCTTCGGCGTACCTGCGCGGTCACGGTCACGGAATCTTCTACACGCTCCAATTTCTCGATCATCTCGAACGCCTCGGTACTCGCGTCATCAACAATCAGCAAGCCTTCGCAATCGAGATTTCCAAAGCACGCCAACTCTCCTTACTCGACTCGCTCAATCTTCCTTATCCAAAGTCACGCGTTATCAACCATCCATCACTGGCAGTCGCAGCCTCCGAATGTCTGCGATTTCCAATCGTCGTAAAAGCCAACATCGGCGGCAGTGGCGCCGGCATTGTGCGTTTCGATTCGCCCGAAGCGCTGGCCAACGCGGTCGAGAACGAGACGATCAATCTCGGCATCGACCAAACGGCTCTGGTCCAGGAATTTATTCCGCCTCGCGACGGTCATATCACGAGAGTTGAAACACTTGGCGGAAAGTATCTCTATGGAATCAAGGTCTACACGACGGGGGAAACATTCAATCTCTGTCCCGCAGACATTTGCCAGACCACGGATGGCGTCGAACTGGCGCGAGTAGCTTGTCCCGTGGACGCGCCGAAATCCGGCTTGCAGGTCGAAGGATTCGAGCCGCCTTTGGACGTGATCAGATCGGTCGAGCGAATCGTTCAGTCCGCACAGATCGACGTCGGCGGCGTCGAGTACATCGTCGACGATCGCGACGGCTCGTTGCTCTATTACGACATCAACGCACTTTCAAACTTTGTTGCAGATGCGACGCGCGTAATCGGGTTCGACCCGCACGCGAAACTGGTCGACTTTCTCGAGAAGGAGGTTACGCGATGCGCTACGGTTACTGGCTCCCGGTTTTCGGCGGTTGGTTGAGAAACGTCGAAGACGAAGGAATGGAAGCGAGTTGGAACTACGTCAGCCGTCTGGCTCGTCGCAGTGAGCAAATCGGCTACGACCTGACGCTGATTGCAGAACTCAATCTCAACGACATCAAAGGCGTCGACGCTCCTTCGCTCGACGCGTGGTCCACTGCCGCGGCGCTTGCGGCAGTTACCGACACACTCGAATTGATGGTGGCAGTACGGCCAACGTTTCACCAGCCCGCACTCCTGGCAAAGCAAGCTGCGAACATCGATCACATCGGAGGCAATGGCCGGCTCTCGCTCAACGTCGTCTCTTCATGGTGGGCCGATGAAGCGAAGAAATACGGCGTCGACTTTGAACAACACGACGATCGTTATGCGCGCACAAGGGAGTGGCTGGAGATCGTTGAGAGACTCTGGGAAGAAGATCACTTTTCTTTTTCGGGAAAATACTATCGAGTTGACGACGCGATCCTGCAACCCAAGCCCACGACGCGTCCACGACCAACAATCTACGCCGGTGGTGAATCCGAGGCAGCGAAGGAATTGATCTCGCGCTGGTGCGATGCGTACGTCATGCACGGTGATGAGCCGGCACGAGTGCGCGAGAAGATCAAGGACATGTCCGAGCGTCGCGAGCGTCTTGGTTTACCGCCAATGAAGTTTGGTGTCGCGGCGTATGCGATTGTGCGTGACACCGAGGCTGAAGCGAAGCGCGAGCTCGAACGAATCACGAACGTCAAGCAGTTTGCGGCGGGTTATGAGAACTATCAGCAGTGGCTGTCGGGAACAAGACTCGAACAAAAAGTTTCGCTCGAAGACTACAGCGTCTCGAACCGTGGGCTACGCTCAGGACTGGTCGGCACGGCCGATCAAATTGTTGAGCGTGTTGAGGAGTTTGAAGACGCCGGAGTCGATCTATTGCTGTTGCAGTGTAGCCCGCAACTGGAAGAGATGGAGCGATTCGCCGAGACAGTGATTCAGGCAAGAGCAATCCACAGATTACGCAGATTCAAAAAAATATCTGCGTAATCTGTGGATGTTTCTTGCACAGAGTAGAAGCAAAGGAAGTAGGATTATGAATACCGATCGATTAACGAATATTCACAGAAACAGAGATTCGGCGCTCGAGTTGTTCACAAACATCCCGCGCCAGCGCTTGATCAACCTCAACACGCCGATTGAGAAACTTGACCGCTTGCGGCAAGCGCTTCCCGGAGCGCCGCAACTCTGGATAAAGCGCGACGACCTGACGGGTTATCTTGGCGGCGGCAACAAGCTCCGCAAGCTCGAGTATGTGATGGCTGATGCGCTCGCGCAGGGAACAACGACTATTCTCACCACCGGCTCGATCACTTCTAACCTCGCGCGAACGACGGCGCTGGTTGCCAGGCGCTTTGGTCTGAAATGCGAACTGATTCTGAGCGGTGGGGATCCGCAAGCGGCGCGTGCAAACTGGCGCATCGCGGAACAACTCGACGTGAAGTTGCATCGCGTTGCATCAAGCGACCAGCGCGCGTCAAGAATGCAGGAAGTCGCGACGGAGCTGGAGGAACGTGGCGAACGTGTGTATCAGATTCCGTTAGGAGCGTCGAACGAGATCGGGTCGTTTGGAATGGTCGCCGCCTTTGAAGAGCTTGGTATTCAACAACTGGAATTCGGGTTGCAGTTTGATGCCATCGTCTTCGCAACTTCCTCTGGCGGGACACAAGCCGGACTCGAAGTCGGCAAGCGGTTGTTCAACTATCATGATCTGCAATTGTTGGGAGTCAGCGCCGATGATCCGTTTGATGTGATCAAAGAAAACATCTTCAAGGCAGTCGGACCAATGCTTTCCACGTTAGGAAAGTCTGAGGCGCCGACATGGAGCGATTTACACGTCGACGATAATTATGTTGGCGAGGGTTACGCGGTGCCGACTAGCGAGTCCCAAGAAGCTGCTCGGCTCTTTGCAGAGACTGAAGGAATACTTCTCGATCCTGTTTACACCAGTAAAGCCGTCGCAGGTTTGCTGGCGTATTGCCGCGCGCGAAGATTCAAAGAGACTGACAGGGTTCTCTTCTGGCATACTGGAGGTGTTCTAACGCTCTTGTGATTCAAGATCCGCGTTTATCCGCGTTCATCTGCGGCCCCCTTCTATGAAAATCCTGCTCGCACTCGTTGCGTTATTGGTCGTCGTCTATCCTGTTTCAGCTATAACTCATGAGCTTCGATCACCAGACAATCAAATCGTCGTAACGGTTCACGTCGACGACCGGATCACTTATGACGTTCGAGTCAACGGCAATCTGGTGTTGCAGGATTCGAAGATCTCACTCGATGTAGATCATCAGAAGCTCGGGCATGATGCGAAGTTTGAAGCAGCGAAGAAGGATGCTATCGATCGTGTGATCGAGCCGCCGGTAAAGCTGAAGTTTGCGAAGCTTTCCGAACGTTACAATGAGTTGAAGCTTTCGTTCACGGGGTTCGCTGTCACTTTCCGCGCTTACAACGAAGGCATTGCTTATCGCTTCGAA
>DATNFX010000323.1:0-3634 GCA_035606195.1 Pyrinomonadaceae bacterium | reverse complement strand
CTACGAGAAGTATGGAATTCCGTTCAAGGAAGGCAATCGTTATTTCTACACGCGCAACAGCGGCTTGCAGAACCAGGCCGTGCTTTACACTGTGAACGCGCTCAATGCGCAGCCGCAGCAGGTGCTCGATCCGAATACACTCTCGGCGGATGGCACAGTCGCACTCTCGGGTTTGCAAGTCAGTCCTGACGGAAAACTGCTGGCTTACAGTTTGTCAGCGTCCGGGTCTGACTGGCAGGAGTGGAAAGTTCGCGACGTCGCAACGGGCAAAGACCTTTCAGATGATTTGAAGTGGGTGAAGTTTTCCGAAGCTTCATGGACTCGCGATGGCAAGGGCTTCTTTTACTGCCGTTACGACGAGCCCAAAAGCGATGCGCTCAAAGGCACTAATTACTTTCAGAAAATCTACTACCACAAACTCGGCACGCCGCAGTCTGAAGACGTTCTCGCTTACGAGCGTCCCGATCAGAAAGATTGGTTATTCAACGCAACGGTTACCGAAGACGGCAACTACCTGATCATTACCGTCTTCCAGGGCACGGACGTGAAGAGTCGTATCTACTACAAAGATCTCAAGGCGAAAGACGCGGCAGTCGTGAAACTGCTCGATGATTTCGATGCTGCTTACAATTTCATCGGCAATGAAGGCCCACGCTTCTTCTTCCAAACGGATCTGCAAGCGCCGCGCAGCAAAGTGATCGAAGTGGACGTCAGCAAACCCGCGCGCGACAACTGGAGAGTCGTCGTTCCTGAAGGCAAGGAAACACTGCAGACGACCAGCTTCGTGAACAATAAGTTCGTGACCAATTACCTGAAGGACGCGTACACGCAGGTCAAGGTTTACGACACGGCAGGCAAGCTCGTGAATGAAGTCGCATTTCCGGGAATCGGCACAGCGGAAGGTTTTGGCGGCCATGCCACTGACAAAGAAACGTTCTACTCGTTCACCGGTTTTACAACGCCGACGACGATCTATCGTTACGACATGACGACCGGCAAGAGCACTGTCTTTCGCCAGCCGAAGGTTGATTTCAATCCTGCTGATTTCGAGACGAAGCAGGTTTTTTACACGAGCAAAGACGGTACGAAAGTGCCGATGTTCATCACGTACAAGAAAGGCTTGAAGCTCGACGGCAACAATCCCACGTATCTCTACGGCTACGGTGGATTCAATGTCTCGATGTCGCCGGTTTTCTCGGTTGGCAATCTGGTATGGATGGAGAGGGGCGGCGTTTATGCGCAACCGAACCTGCGCGGTGGCGGCGAGTATGGCGAGGAGTGGCACCAGCAGGGGATGAAGTCGAGGAAGCAGAATGTGTTTGACGACTTCATCGCGGCGGCGCAGTGGTTGATCGATAACAAGTACACCTCGACCCCGAAGCTCGCGATTGGTGGCGCCAGTAACGGTGGTTTGCTGGTTGGCGCTGCGTTGACGCAACGACCGGATCTGTTTGGCGCAGCGCTACCGGCGGTTGGTGTGATGGACATGCTGCGGTTCCAGAAGTTCACGATTGGTTGGGCCTGGGTTTCGGATTATGGATCGTCGGACAATGCAGACGAGTTCAAGGCGTTGTACGCGTATTCACCGCTGCACAACATCAAGCCGGGAACGTCGTACCCACCGACGCTCATCAGCACCGCGGATCACGACGATCGTGTTTGGCCGGGACACAGCTTCAAGTTTGCCGCGGCTCTTCAGGCCGCACAGGCAGGCAGCGCGCCAGTGCTTATCCGGATCGAGACAAAAGCGGGCCACGGCGCTGGCAAGCCCACCACAAAGATCATCGAAGACATCGCCGACCACTGGGCCTTCCTCGTCAAGACACTAGAAATGAAAAGCTAGCCACAAAAAGGCACAAAAGGCACATAAGCTGAAAGACGAAGGGCGCCCAATTAATGGACGCCCTTTCTGTTTTTGTTTATGTGCCTTTTGTGCCTTTTTGTGGCTAAAGATCTTCTGTGCCTTTTGTGGCGAAGATCACTGTGACCACGGGGCGGGCCTGCGCACCCAACGGAAGCCTCGCATCTTTTCCTGTAGCTCCGCCGGCAGTGGCCCAAGATCGCTCGCTTCGATATTCGATTCAACGTGGCGAAGCTTTCGCATTCCCGGAATGATCGTGCTCACGTCTTCATTGCCGAGTATGAAACGCAGCGCGAGCTCGGGCATCGTGATGTTTGTCGAGTGCTCACGGTTCCAGTCTGCAAGTGTCTTCTTCACCTCGTCTGCTCGCTCCACACTCGGAATTAAATTCTCCGGAACGAAGTAAGTATTGCGCCAGTCGCCTTCGGGCCACGTGCTGTCTTTCGTCAACGTTCCGGTCAACGTTCCTTCATCAAACGGCACGCGCGCAATCGTGGCCACGTCCAGCTCGCGACACGCCGGAAACAACTCATCTTCCGGATTCTGATCGAAGATGTTGTAGATCACTTGCACTGCATCGATCTGGCCGCTGCGCACTGCACGGATGCCGTTCCAGGGTTCCCAACGATTGATGCTGATGCCGATCGCATTGATCAGTTTCTGGCTGCGCATATCGTCGAGACGGTAGAACCAGCGATCGTCGCGCATCCAGTCGTCGCTCCAGGTGTGAAACTGCATCAAGTCAAACTGTTCGAGTCCGGAATTCTCGAGACTGCGATGAACGTACTCTTCAACATGATCCGGTGGATAAGAATCCATCAGAGTGTATTCAGGAAGCGCGGGCCACTTGAGGTTCTTCGGTGGGATCTTCGTGGCAGTGTACAGTCGCTTGCCGGGATTCGATTTTACGATCTGGCCCAGAAGGTTCTCGCTGCGACCGTTGCCGTAAGCATAAGCGGTGTCGAAGAAATTGCAGCCAAGATCGACTGCGGCTTGTAACGATTGCAGTGATTCGTCATCGTTGGAGTTGGACCAACCGGCCATGCCCCACATTCCATAACCGATCTCACTGACTTCCCAGCCAGTGCGGCCAAAGCGTCGATATTTCATTTTTCAGTTTCCCCCGGAACATAGGATAAACATAACTACGCCTCGAAACCTAACAAGGCTTCGAGGCGCAGAGGGGGGAACAACTTATTCGAATTTTTAGTTGGCGCCGGTTGTTGACGAACCGCTGCCAGTGATCACGACGTTCTTGTCAGAACCATTGAACGTGACACCGATCAGATTTGTCTCGCCCTTGTCGGTCGTCGATCTCAACTGAAAATCGTTGGCTTTCTTTTCGCGCTGCTCGGCTTTCGCCATTGCCTGGGCCACGACTTTGCCATTCTTCGTGATCGAAAGCTGGCCGCTCTCGTCATCGAATTTGAGGTCGTAGGTGCCTTTCTTCACGACGGTGCCATTCACCTTGATGTCGCTATCGAAAGTCACTTTCTCTTTATGCACTTTGGCAAACGCAACCACGCTTGTGAGCGCGCCAACCATAACAACTGCCGCCACCTTACTTACTATTGACTTCATCACTGCTCTCCTTGCTTTCTGGGTAGATTCTTTATTGTTGATTGCTCTCTCTGCGACTAAACACCACTCGCAGTTGCCTTATGACAAAAACTTCTACTCAATTAACGCCGCCTCACAATTATCATTAACACTTCAAAATTTCGGGTCGCGTCGCATCGAGTCTCATGCAACCACGCCATGTTACGCAGCCCC
>DATNFX010000322.1:0-14450 GCA_035606195.1 Pyrinomonadaceae bacterium | reverse complement strand
CCAATGTCAGCCTGGTCGATGTTCGCAATCACCTGCATCTGCGTCAGGTCGTTTGCAATCGTGAACAAGGTCGGCGCTGACAAACTCGCAGCCACCGTCTGTCCGACGTTCACGTCACGCGAAACCACGATGCCGTCGATCGGCGAAGTGATCGTCGTGTGACTGAGATTTACTTCAGCCAAATTCAACGCCGCAGTCGCCTGCTGAACTTGAGCTGCAGCCTGCTGTACCTGTGCTTGCGACTGTTGCACCTGCGCCTGCGACTGCTCAACTGTCGCTTTCGATTGCGCGATGCCGGCAGTCGATGCTGACTGTTCGGTAAGTTTTGCCTGATTCAGTTGCGAGACGGCCTGGTTGTAACGAGCTTCGGCCGTTTTGTAAGCCGTCTGCGCGACTTCGTAATCACGCTGCGCGATCACGCCCGCTTTAAGTAACGACTCCTGCTGCTTCAAAAGACTGAGCGCGTCGTCCTGCTGTGCTTTGAGTACGGCGACGTTCGCTTCGGCAGCAGATACACCAGCCTGATTGTTTTGAACTGTCGATCTGGCCGCAAGATTTCGTGCCTGCGCATCGCTTACACCAGCACGAGAATTCACGACTGCGGCACGTGCGTTTGCGAGTCCCGCCTTAGCGTTTTCAAGATTCGCGCGCGCCTGCTCGACTTGTGCTTTCGATGTTGACGGATCGAGTTGGGCGACAACCTGCCCCTTCTTCACGACTGAATTGAAGTCGGCATAAAGCGCGGAGATCGTTCCTGACGCCTGGCTGCCGACCTGCACTGTCGTCACCGCCTGTAGTGCACCCGTGGCGGTGACGGTATTGCGGAGGTTTCCTCGCTCGACGCGTGCAGTCATGTACTGCGGCGTGCTCGAACTGTCACCCCAAAAATAAAAGCCGGCCAGCAGGATCGCAGCCATAAAACCGCCGCCAATTAATAATTTTTTCTTGCCTGCGAGTAATCTGGGCCAAACCTGTTTAAGCCAGCCGATGTGTCTATCTGTACTGATTCCGCCCACCACTGGTTGTTTTATTGTTTGAGTCGACATTCGATTCCTCTCAATTATTGCCAATTGCCAATTGCCGATTGCCAATTTAGCGGCACAACCATCTAGACACCTTTTGTCTTCTATCGGTTACATGCCAGCCGCATTCCACAAATCGGCAATTGGCAATCGGCAATTGGCAATTTCCTGTCTCCTGTAACCGTCGCCGTTCAATGGGTGTCTTACTAGTCGGGACACTCCCCTGGAATTAACAAGGAAGACTTAGGAGTTAGGAAAATAGAGATGAACAAAGGACGGTTTAAGAAACTTGCAATAGCCTCTGTCTCGGCAATTGCTTTGGCTGGCTCGATCGCTGTTGCACAGACGGTGACGCCCAATCAGACCCCGCAACAGGGCTCACAACAGATGGAACGCCATGGCGGGCAAGGTAGAGGGGGTAAACATGGTAGCTGGGGTGGAATGCGCGAAGGCGGATTCTTCAGACAGCTCAATCTAACTGATGACCAGAAAGCCAAGATGAAGCAGATCCACGAGAGCTTCGCCGAAAGAAATAAACCCCTGCGCGAACAGCTTCGAGCCAAGCGACAGGAGTTGCGTCAGGCGAGCGAAGGCGGTACGTTCAACGAAGCACTGGCTACTCAGAAATTGACGGAAATGGCGAGCCTCGAGGCAAAGCTGATGGGCGAGCGGTTCAAGCTGCATCAGGAAACACTTTCCGTTTTGACACCTGAGCAAAAAGCCCAGTTGGAGCAGTCGAAAGCGCAGTTCAAAGGAAGACGTGGAATGCGCAAGACCGACGAACAGTAAGCGTTTCCCCCACGGTGTGGCGGATTCGTTTTGTTGAGTCCGCCATCCGTTAAACCGATGAGGATCGCAACTGGCGAGTGGGCTCGAACAGGCCTTGGATCTCGACCTGGCGCGTCAAGCGCAGGTAGGCGACGAGTCTGCGTTTGCAGAGATCGTGAGACGTTACAGCCCGCGCGTGTTTAGTGTGGCGAGCCGATTTTTCCGGCAGAGAAGTTTGGTTGAAGAAGCAGCGCAGGAAGTTTTTTTGAAAGCTTACACGCAGCTCGGAAGTTTTGAAGGTCGCGGCTCGCTTGAAGGATGGTTAACAAGGATCGCGACGAACACTTGTTTGAACATGGTGAGAGGAGCGAAGCGGCGACCTGAGTTTACCGTTTCCGATCTCACTGACGATGAGGCGAGCTGGTTAGACCATCAATCGGCGGGAGACGGTGAAGCGCCATCCGTCGAGAATGAATTGGTGGCAAGTGACCTTGCCGATCGCGTGCTGTCGGTTTTGTCACCGGAAGACCAGCAGGCGTTGTTGATGATTGACGGTGAAGACGCGTCGATAAAGGAAGTGGCAGAGGCGACGGGATGGTCGGAGTCGAAAGTTAAAGTCAGAGCATTTCGGGCGCGCAAAAAGGTTCGTGAGGCGATGGAGAAATTGTTAGGTCATGCCATTAAAAAAGACAGCCAAGCACATCACTGAGATTCTGGACAATGCCTCGATCGCGGCTCTTTCTGAGAGTGAGCTGAACGAGGTGCGAGCACATGCGCTCGAATGTGGATCGTGTCGCAGTGCTTATGAAGCTGCCCGGCTTTCGGCGGTGGTTCTGAAGAGTCGCGCCCACGTCGTGGTCGAGCCTTCACCGTTTTTCCAGACGCGTGTGATGGCGGCGCTGCGGGAACAGCGTGAAACCGAGAGCGTGCCGGCATTCGCTCGGTTGTGGAAGTCAGCGAAGGTGCTTGTCTCTTCGATGGCGCTTACAACTGCTGCACTCGGAGTGCTGAGTTTTGCGTTGCCGGCAACGACACCCGACGAACAGGCTCTTTCGGCGTACTCGGCTGAGTCAGTGATCATGGGCCAGACCGCCGATGACCAGCTCTCTTACGAACAGGTGCTCAGCACTATTTACGAAGATGACGATGATGCGAGGTAACTATGACTAACGTGACCAGAAATCGATGGCAGGTACGTGTTGCAGCCGTGATCATCTTCGTGCTTGGCTTCACCGCTGGGATACTCGCACTCAATGTCTATCGCGGCGTGGTGCGCGGCGGCGGGCCGGAAAATCGTTTCGACGCGTTGTCCGAACGGCTGAATCTGACCGCCGATCAGAAAACTAAAGTTCAGGAAATCTTCAGCGACACGCGCGAGCAGTTACGGGCCGTGCGGCAAGAGACAGAGCCGCGGATGGCGGAGATCCGCCGGCAAGCCGATGGACGTTTGCAGACAGTTTTGACTCCTGACCAGTGGCAGCAGTTTCAAAAGCTGCGCGATGAGCGCCCGCGACGCGGCCCTGGGGGCCACAGATGAACACGGATTACGGACGGATTAGGGCCTTGATGACGCGACCTTCTGAGACATCTGCGAGCGCGTCGTTTGCCTCAGCCAATCCGTATGAAATCAGTTTCATCCGTGTCCACGCTTCCGGTCGTTGTGCGGTGAGCTGAGCCGCGCGGTAAAAGTGAGTGAACTCGGATCCCCAACAACCTCGCACGTCTAAATGTTTCTTGTTGAGATCCAGGTGAGGGTTGAATGAAGTCGGGCCATGGTCGGTGTACTGTCCCACGACCACAACCGTACCGGCATCGCGTGTGAAGCGCATCGCCTGGACAACAGCGTCGGGCGCACCGGTCGCTTCAATCGTCACATCCGCTCCGCGTCCCGCAGTGTTCTCCAGAACCCAAACTAATCGTTGACTCTCACTGTTTGTTTCGATGTTGAGCGTACCTGAAGCGCCGGCTTCGAACGCAGCCTCAAGCCGCATCTGCGGCGCACCGATGCACAACACGCGTAATGCTCCCCGCATGAGTGCCAGCACGATCGAATTGATTCCCACCGGTCCGGAACCAAGCACCAGCACCGTGTCGCCGATCTTGATATCGCCGCGTTCGACCGCATGAAGCGAAGTAGGCAGCGCACACCCGCCAGCCATGAATGCCTTCGGATCTGCGTCGAGTCTGATGCAACGCGTGCCCGGCTTGATGTAGATGTGACTGGCCCATCCGCCGCAGAGCCCGTCGTCGAGACCGTAAGTTATTCCGTAAACCTTCCGCTGCGGACACCGTGTGCCGGCTTTTGCAACCAGGCAATACCAACACGCATTGCAAGTTCGGTGAACGTCGAGGAATGTCACGCGATCGCCTTCGTTGAATCGCCGGCCTTCAACATCAAAGATCTCGCCGCGAATTTTCTGCAGCCGTCCAGTTGACACATGACCCGGAACCAGCGGGTACGGAACACCCGCAAGCCGGCCCTGTTGCAGGTAGACGTCCGTGCCGCAAACCTCCGAGAGCTCGACTTCGAGTAACGCAGAGTTGGGCTCGAGATCGGGTTCGGCAACTTCACGTACTTCAACCGGCGTATTCGGTTCAGGAATGACGGCGACGATTGGCATGCGCTGAAGAATACTGTATAACCGAATCTCCCACTAATCATCATTAGAAAGTAGGTTCCCCTTCGTGCCAGAAAGTCGACATCGAAAGAAAAACGTAGCGAGAAAACGTCCGCGAGTAGCGCATTCGAATCCCTCCCCAGCCAATGCCCCACAGCTTCCGGGAAGCAAGAACATGAGGATCGGCGTGCTCATCCTCCTCGGTGTTATCGTGATCGCCGGCGTGGCGTACGTCATCACGCGCCGCAACAGCGACAAAACCGTGTATGAAACAACAACCGCTTCCGGCCTGAAGATTCACGATGAAAAGATTGGCGACGGGCCGAGTCCAAAGATGGGACAGGGAGTTAGAGTTCACTACATCGGCCGGTTTGAGGATGGCCGCGAATTCAATAACTCGTACAAGATGGGCCAACCGGCCGAGTTCAGACTCGGAGGAGTGATCGAGGGTTGGAACGAGGCTCTGCAGACGATGAAAGTCGGCGGCAAGCGCAAGATCTGGGTACCGAGCAAGATTGCTTATGGCCCAGCAGGAAAACCACCAACCATACCTCCCAATGCGAATCTCGAGTTTGATATCGAACTGCTGGGTATTAAGTAAATAAGCCACAGATAAACACGGGTGACACGGACCAGGTTTCTGCTCCGTGTCATCCGTGTTTATCTGTGGCAAAATCTCCTTACCATGAGTAAAGACAGCCTGACCATCACTGACAACCGCACGGGAAAACAATACGAATTACCAATCCAGGACGGCACGATCAAGGCCATGGATCTGCGTCAGATCAAGGTTTCTGATAACGACTTCGGCATGATGACGTATGACCCGGCGTTCATGAACACCGCGTCTTGCAAGAGTCGCATCACCTTCATCGACGGCGACAAAGGGATTCTCGAGTACCGCGGTTATCCGATCGATCAGCTGGCAGAGAAGAGCACTTATCTCGAGGTTGCTTATCTGTTGCTCTACGGCGAATTGCCGAACACGTCACAACTCGCTGAGTGGACCAAAAACATCACTTACCACACCTTCATTAACGAGAATATCAAGAAGGTGATGGACGGCTTTCATTACAACGCGCACCCGATGGGGATGTTCGAAGCAACGCTCGGTGCGCTGTCAACTTTTTATCCGGACGCGAAAGACATCTTTAACATCGAGTGTCGTTGGAAACAGATCTACCGACTCATTGCTAAAGTGCCCACGATTGCAGCGTTCGCTTATCGCCATCGCATCGGCACGCAGTATTCGTATCCCGATAACGATCTGAGTTATGAAGGCAACTTCCTCAACATGATGTTCAAGACGACGGAGTTGACGTACAAACCGAATCCAGTGCTCGAGAGAGCGCTGACCGTGCTTTACATACTTCACGCCGATCATGAACAGAACTGCAGCACCAACGCGATGCGAAGTATCGGCAGCGCGCACACGGATCCATTCTCGTCACTCGCCGGCGCGGCTGCGGCCCTGTATGGCCCGTTGCATGGCGGCGCAAACGAGATGGTGTTGCGGATGCTGAAGGAGATTGGGTCGGTCGCGAAGGTGCCGGATTACATCAAGCGCGTCAAAGCCGGTGAGTTTCGGTTGATGGGATTCGGGCATCGTGTTTACAAGAACTACGATCCGCGTGCTCGCATAATCAAGCAGGTGGCCTATGAAGTGTTTGAGGTGACCGGCAAAGATCCACTCCTCGACATCGCACTCGAGCTCGAACGAATCGCGCTGGAAGACGAGTACTTCGTCAAACGACGTCTTTATCCAAACGTCGACTTCTACTCGGGCATCATCTACCAGGCGATGCGTTTCCCGGTCGACATGTTTCCAGTGATGTTCGCGATTCCGCGAACGTCAGGTTGGCTGGCGCAATGGGTAGAACTACTCGAAGACGAGGATCAAAAAATCGCGCGCCCGCGCCAGATCTACCTCGGCCACAGAACGCGCGATTACGTTTCGATCGATAAAAGAAATTAGCCACAAAAAGGCACATAAGGCACAAAATGAAGAAGAACTATTTTGTGCTTTTTGTGGCTATTCAAGCATTTTTGCGGCGATCTCTTTGAAGAGTTTTGCGCATACAGTGCCCGTGACATGAAGTGGGTCCATGCGAGGATTGAACTCCACGATATCTGCTCCCACCACTTTCCCCTTCAGCCGCTGAATCAGATCGATTGCCTGGCGCGTCGATAACCCGCCGGGTTCACGGTGCGAAACTCCCGGTGCGAACGCGGGATCGAGTGCATCGACGTCAAAAGAAATGTAAATCGGCGAATCAAACTCGAGTTGCAGATCCGGCGTCACGTTGCGCATCTCGATCGTCTCAACTCCAAACTTTCGGATTTGTTCGCGCTGGTGGGCCGTGAACGTCCTTACGCCAACCTGCACCAATCGCTTCACCAGCTTCTGCTCCATGATGCGCGCGAACGGGGATGCATGCGAATTTCGATTACCCTGGTAACTATCGTAAATGTCCGGATGCGCGTCGAAGTGAAGTATGCTCAGGTCTTTGTATTTCCTCGCGAACGCTCGGACGATTGGATGCGTGATCGAGTGATCGCCTCCAAGGGAAATCGGAGTTAGACCATCACCGATCAACGTGTAGATCGAGTTCTCGATCAACGTCAACATATCGCTACCCGCTACGGGTTCGATATCACCAGCGTCGAAGAAGGTCGATTCCCCAGACAGGTCGGTTCCATTTTCACTCATCAAATTCCACGCGTCGGAACGCAGTGCGGCACGAATCTGCGGGGGCGCATCGGCGGCGCCTTTTGTAAAAGACGAATTCTCGTCGTAACGAATTCCTATGATGGCAAGTTTAGGGCGCTGTTCTCCAGCATCGACTGAGGTTTCAGGCATTTTCTTTCCTTATCTGGGCTTCCAGGAGTCAGGGAATGAGTCGGATTATACTGTATAGGAATTATCGAAACGAGCGACAGGCAACACGCGCCCTTATCGTGCCCACAGATTCAAAGTGAAACAATGCGCGCAACTGATGTTTCAGGATGAGACACATTTTTGTCCCTCAGAAGATGAAAGACTAAAATTTTTAACAAATAACCCAATTTGCCCTTGGGCACGAACATTGCCAATCCCGCCGTCGCAACGAGAAGAACGAAAAGGTTTTACTCACGTTCTCCGACCACATGCTTGAAGGTTTTTTGTCGACCAGGTTTTCGTAAACGGATTAGCTCCTGAGCCATTACTCAATAATCCGAAACTCAGAAATCCTTTTGTCGAGGAAGTAGCCGCTTCTATTCCGGCTATAGCTAGAGGTCTGTCTTCACCAGGATAGATCCTTTACTTCAACAACGACACAACCCCCCAGTGATGCATTCCAGCAAGGCGGAGTGTGTCCACAGATACAGATACACAGAGGTCATGAACAATCTGTGGATAGCTCAAAACGTAGACACGGCCGCTCTCTGATACACGGCATTCATAAGACTCTAAAAAAGAAAGAAAGAAGGAGAACCCCACATGAAGGTGAACCCCACCAGGTTTAAGAATACTTTCCCCACAAAACTTAGCGTCATGCTACTGGTGTTGTTTGCGTTTTTGCTTTTGCCCGCCGGCAAAGCTCAAGCTCAAACCGCGTCAGCAGCCCCAATCACAGGTGAGATCGAGCGTCTCACACTCAACAGCCAGACGGATCCATGGTCCGGCGGCGTCATTGTCGTTGGCGGACAGAACATCATCCTCCCCCGCAACCTGCTGATCGATTTGCCGGCCAATCGTCTAACTCTGAACCAGATATTTGCCCAGGCGCCTCCTGCATGTTTGCAGCGCGCTGAAAGCGGCCTGGCGAAGGCAGATTTCTGTAGCGCCAACAAAACCGGCGCCATCGCCACGATTCACGCTAACCGTACCAGTGCCGGCAATGTCATCGCCGGCGACGTCTTTATTCAAAAAGGTGTCGAGACGGTGAAAGGTAAAGTCACTTACATCAATTACACCGACGGTTACTTTCGCCTGAACGGCATTGTGAACGACGCCAACACCGGCGTGATGGTTCGTCTCAACGATCCCGGTAACCGGCACACGGTCCAGCAGGGACTCGGCTGCCAGACCGGTTCAGTTAACTGTAGTCCCGATCCGCGTTTCACACTTGATCGCGACAACTATACGAACACCTTCTCGACTGGCGTACCCAGTTGTCTCCCCAGCACGGTCTCGCGCACGTTTGTCGACACTCTTGATATCGACGGCGACGCGAACATAACCGAGAGTCTCACGACACAGAGCACGGCCACGGGTACAGGTGATCTGCTCTGTCCGTCCACTAACCGCACGGCTGATTTGATAGTTGCCGACTCCAGGCGCTTCGCTCCGATTCAGATTGGAGACAGCGTCGAAGCTGAAGGAAACTTCGAGACGATCAACGACGTGAAGTTTCTCTCCGCGCATACCACGATGGTGAATCGCGCGCTCGCCACTAGGGATGCTGCCGGTCAGCCCGACTACCTGACACTCGACGAAGTAGGCATTGACGCACCAGGTTTTCAAAACCAGCGTGCGCGAACACTCTTCATCGGTTTCGCAAGTCTGAATACAGACGTCATGATCTGGTCGCTTCATTACGATCCTGTTAACAATGAGGCTCATGAGTTTCCCCTGGCGACTGTGGTGGGTTGTGACAATGCCGGAGGAGCAGGCACCTGCGGACAGAATGGTCTCGTGGCTGGTGTCGGCGGCAACATCTGGAAAATCCGGCACGACGTAGACTTCCTCGTCCCTGCAACCAAGCCAAGACTTGATCCGTGTGCTCACCTGCGCGCCGACCCGAGATTCGCCGCCTCGAATCCGTGTCCCGCCGGCGGCACCTTCGAAGAACAGTTCGGCATGCTCAGCCCTGTTCCGCATGAAATCATGACGCGGACGGGCCGCAAGTTTGCTGATGCAACAGGATTTCTCAAAACCATCGACATCCTTGGGAACGCCGCGACCAACGGTGAATATTTATTTCCATTGGGATTGGGTCTTGGCGGCATTGTCGGGCCAGAGTTCACCGAGATCGATCTCGATGCGCTCGACACGCCATTCAGCTTCTCCGGTCTTCCGTGGAATCTCGACCGGCGGCTCAGTCCCGGCGGCTGCGTTGGACCGTGTGAAACAACGGCGCAACCACTTAGTCCATTCCCGTTCGAAATCATCGATCCACGCACCCAGGCTCCCCTTCCGACTGGTCCATACAACGACCCGACCTTCTCGGCGAGCCCGCTTACGAACACCTCTAACCGAATTCTTTCTTACGTCGACGGCACACTTGGCAATTTCAATGGCAACGCTACCGTGTTGTCATGGCCACCGGCCGACCCACCATTGGAAGCGATTACTCCGACTAACATCTTTAAGCCTGCAAACCTTGTGTGCGATATAGCGGCGCCATCGGCTCCGGCCAATCTCGTCGCAGGCGCGGCCAGTCCAACCACGATCAATCTTGCCTGGTCGGCTTCGACAGATAACGTCGCAGTGACTAACTACCTCGTCTTCCGCGACGCATTACCATCGCCGATTGCTTCCGTGGTTGGAACAGCGTTTTCTGACACTGGACTCACGCCACTGCAGTCACACAGTTATCGAGTGATGGCGATCGATGGAGCCGGAAATCTTTCGGCCTTCTCGAACACGGCGACCGCGACGACGCCCGCCGATACATCAGCTCCAAGTGCCCCAACTAATCTAACTGCGGTTGGATCGAACTCCACGACGATTAATCTGTCGTGGACGGCCTCGACCGATAATGTCGGGGTTGTCGGTTACAGCGTGTTCCGTGACGGCGGCGCAACTGCGATCGCCACAGTTTCGGTAACAAACTTCTCCGATACCGGTCTGGGCGTGGGCTCAACTCACACCTACACAGTGAAGGCTATCGACGCTGCTAACAATCAGTCGACAGCGTCGAACACCGTAACGGCCTCGACGCAGGGCAACGACACAACGCCGCCGACTGTGCCGACAGGCCTAACGGCGACGGGTTCAAGCACCACCACTATCGATCTGAATTGGACAGCTTCAACCGACAACTTCGCTGTTACGGGCTACAAAGTCTTCCGCGACGGCGGATTGACGGAAGTAGCGACTGTCAGTACCACGTCATTCTCTGACGCAGGCCTGGCGGTAAACTCGACGCATAGTTATCAGGTGGTTGCATTCGATGCAGCGGGCAACCAGTCTGCGAAGTCGAATTCAGCTTCGGCTACAACTCAACTCGCGGGCGCGCTGGTGTCACTCTCATTGAGCCCGACCACTGTGACGGCTCCGAACCCATCAACGGGCACGGTCACGTTGAGTGGTCCAGCACCAGCAAGTGGCCTGACCATCACACTGACCAGCAGTGACACTCGAAAAGCTCGGGTACCTGCTACGGTAACCGTGGCGGCTGGGCAGAGTACCGCGACCTTTACGGTCACAACCTTGACAGGACAATTGGGTGGTGGTCAGAACCCCGTCACCATCACCGCAACCCTGGCAGGAACCGGAAGAACTGCCGTGCTCAACGTTCTCAGACCATAGCTTGACTAACTCCGAAGAGCAGGTGGGCCAGACCGTCCGCCTGCTCTTCTTCGACATTGGATCAGTAAAGGGGAAAATACCAATGGAAAGACGGGTTAATGTGAAAACTGTTCGCTCGGCTTCGCAACGCCTGGCGATTGACACGTTCCACGCATTGATGGTCGTTATCTTAACCATGGCCTGCAGCGTAGTGAGTTCCGCACAGACTACGGCTGGCAGTCTCGACCCGACGTTCGGAAGCGGAGGCACCGTCAGAACCGACTTCGCCGGAAATATCGACGAGGCCAATGCGGTTGCCATTCAACCGAACGGCCAGATCATTGCCGCGGGCTCGAGCTTCAGCAATTCGAAGACTGTCGAAGACTTTATCGTGGCGCGTTACAACGCGAACGGCTCGCTCGACAAACGCTTTGGTAAGAACGGCAAGATCACAACTGATTTCTTTCGCAACGTCGACTCAATCAGTGCGATCGCTATCCAACCGGACGGCAGGATCATCGTGGCCGGTTTTGCACAACTCGCGGGCAGCGGTGGCAATCCACGCGTCTTTGCATTGGCGCGTTATCGTAGCGACGGAAGTCCCGACACGAGTTTCGGTAATGGTGGCGCACTCACAACCAGCTTTGGTGGCAACTTTGCTGCAGCCAGTGCCGTCATGCTCCAGCCGGACGGCAAGATCGTCGTCGCCGGTACAGTTGATTTCAATCCGGACGTTCCCGGCAGCGGCCTTGACTTCGCTCTGGCGCGTTACAACGCGAGCGGCACGCTCGATGGAGGCTTTGGCAAGGGCGGAAAAGTCGTGTTTGATTTCTTCGGCAGCTTCGATCAAGCGAACGCCGCGGTTCTTCAACCCGACGGCAAGATCATCGTCGTGGGCAGCGCGTCCTACGACAGTGCCAATCGTGATATTGGATTCGCTCTGGCACGCTTCAACACGGATGGCAGCACTGACTTTGGTTTTGGCATTGGCGGCAAACAAATCACCGATTTCTTCGGCGCCGGTGCAAAGGCGAATGGTATCGTGCTGCAACCCGACGGTAAGTTCGTCGTCGCCGGAACTGCTTCAGACAGCGCGACGCGCCCGGTGGCCACTGACATTGCGGTAGCCCGTTATAACTCGGATGGCAGTCTTGATTCAGCTTTCGGTAGTGGTGGTGAAACCGCCATTCCTTTTTCAAATAGCGCCACCGAGCAAGGTAACGCTTTAGCTGTTTCACCGGACGGCAAGATCATCGTGGCTGGTGCGGCGTTCAAGACGTTCGCTACTCCACCCGACTTTGCTCTCGTGCGTTACAACTCTGACGGCAGTCTTGATACAGGTTTCGGCAGCGGCGGTACATTGACAACCGATGTTGCAGGCGGCACTGACGAGGCCAAGGCTATAGCCATTCAATCCGACGGAAAAGTCGTAGCGGCGGGAAGATCTTTTCGCAACAATTTTGATTTAACCCTCGCGCGCTACACTAATGAAGTTGCACCTACTCCGACCGACACGACACCACCGGCAGCACCAACGGGCCTCACGGCAACCTTCAACACGACGACCAGTGCGATCGATCTCTCGTGGACTGCTGCAACTGACAACGTTGCTGTCACTGGTTACCGCGTGTTTCGTGATGGTGGACCAGTTCCTATCACTACAGTAAACGGCACCACGTTTTCCGATGCAGCACAATCGGGAACGCACAGTTACGCAGTGACGGCGATAGACGCGGCAGGCAATGAGTCGAGTCTCTCGAATATTGCCAGTGCCACGGCTGTCGGTGGTGACATCACACCTCCGTCGACGCCGGCTGCTCTTACTGCAACAGCTAACTTGGCTACGAGGACAATCGAGCTTTCGTGGACCGCGTCGACTGATGATGTTGGTGTCACCGGCTACAGGGTCTTTCGTGACAATGGCGCAACACCGATCAGCACTGTCGCCGGGACGACGTTCAATGATCCTAATCAGTTAGGCACGCACGTCTATGTGGTGGCAGCTATTGATGCGGCAGGTAACCAGTCGCCGTTCTCGAACAGCGCAACGGCAACGGTCACAATTCCCGAAGGATCGACTTTGGCGAACTTAACCGTGGGTCCAACGACAGTGACTGCCCCTGCAAGTTCAACCGGTACAGTTACGTTGAACGGCGCGGCGCCTGCGGGCGGCGTCTCGGTAACGCTCAGGAGTAGTGACACGGGGAAGGCCACGGTTCCAAACGTCGTCACCGTGCCTGCAGGCGCAACGTCAGCAACTTTTGTGATCAATACTCTTACTGGCAGATTGGGCGGCGGTAACAACCCGGTGACTATCACTGCCACACTCGGCAGCAGCAGCGTGAGTGCAACGCTGAATATTCTGAGACCGTAGGATCACTAAAATCGGTGGTGCACCCAGCAGGGCTCGAACCTGCGACCTTCTGATCCGAAGTCAGGTCACGAGCACTGCATCAGATTATAGCTTTTACTAACTACTAACATTTGTTACAGGTTGCAGCCGCCAACGAGTGTATCTATTACCACCCATTAACATTGGTATCTGCGTAGTCTTGTCACAAGTTTGTCTCAACCGATCGATTGAACCATCGATCTTGCATTGTGAAGAGGCCCGCGCTTCGCGCGTCTGGTGGCATTTCCTCACTCGCTTTCAATTCCACACAACCATTTCACCGCAAGCTACGTTGCTCGATTAGCTCGCCGATCACGCTTCGACGACGGTATTGCAGCAATTATGGAACGCAGAAGATCATTGACTACCTCTGATGATCCGAAGATTTTCGCCACATCTGGTTCCAGTACAACAGCCACAGTGCCTTTGGACATCTTCGCTGCAAATCGATTCGGTTTCGACTTGCTGTAGTCGAACCGGTATTCTGAACGCAATGTTTCTTCGTCCACTGGCTTTTTCTTACGAACCGACGTTTTCTTCATAATCTTTGCGCTCCCTGCGAGTCGCTTTGCGTGCACTAAAGATTCGTACTCGATCGTCAATACTTGTAAAGTTCACCAAAATTAGTTGATGTCCCGCGGAGTGGCCGATGATGATTTCACGCAACTCGTCGACTGAGTGTTCCTCATCCGGAAAGATTCGCGCCAACGGATCAGCAAATACCGTCATCGCCTCTTCGAATGAAATCTCATGCTTGGCGAGATTCGCTTCAGCCTTATTCGGATCCCATTCGAATCGAAGAGACATCTTTGCTTATGTTAACACGGAGTGCGGCACGCATCCGTAATCGATTGGTATCTACACCGCTTCAACTAGCGGCCAACACGAGCACGGATCACCCGAGTGAACTGAAATGGCTGATGGCCTTGAATAATTCTTTTTAACTGATAGGAGTCGATTCGAACCCGACCTCACGGTCCCGAAATCTGCAACCTAACAGTGCGCCTGTTACGTTGTGACCACATTGACTAACATTTATCGCGGATCGCAGCCCGTTACGATTGCATCAGTTTACGCCTATGAGCGTCCTTTTCCATTCAAGACCAACACAGTTTTCCCACAACATTGCAAATCCCAAAGGGATGCATTTCGTT
>DATNFX010000321.1:0-5008 GCA_035606195.1 Pyrinomonadaceae bacterium | reverse complement strand
GTGTTTACCTCACAGAGCACACTAAGTACTCTGCTTTTCTTTCATTAAACCCAGCAAGGTTAGTTTCCTTGGGGTGCGTCTGCCGCACTCCAAGGTATTTTTCCGGAGGTAACCGATGAAATCTTCACCCGCTCGCATCGTTTCTGTTGCCGCGTTGGCAGGCGCCCTGTTGCTGCTCTGGGCCTGTTATCCCGCCGCTCAAGTCAGCTACTCAAACCCGCAGGACTCTGTTGCCAGACAATGGCTGGTCGAATACAGGCCGAGTGACTCCAAGCTCCAACTCGGTCTGAACTACCGGCGGGCCGGTAAAAACGGGGGGTTCAGCTTCAACAACACAGAGTTTGATGTCACGCTCGATCAGCTACCCGGATTGACTCGCGATCAGATGATGTCGTCATCCGGCACGAACGTGAACTTCCAGCTCAAGCGCGACGCCGGCACATTTAATTTCGAGGGCTGGTTCAAAAACGGAAACGGATCCGGTCATTTCACCTTTACGCCCAACCAGTCGTTTGCGGCTGAACTGTCGCGACAAGGTTTCGGCCAGGCTACCGACGATCAACTCCAGTCGCTAGCGATGAGCGACACCGGCCAGGCTGTCATTAACGAACTGAAAAACCAGGGATACGATGCTGCGACAGTCGAACAGCTCGTGCGCCTCGGCAATCACGGCGTCAGACTCGAATACTTGCAGGGACTGAAATCACTCGGCTACTCCGTAAAATCCACGGACCTCGTCGTGCGTATGAAAGATCACGGCGTGAGTTTGAGCTTCATTCGCGAGCTGGGAGGCATGGGGTACAGCAATCTGGAGCCGGACGAACTCGTTCGCACGAAGGATCACGGCGTCGGCACCTCTTTCATAACGGAATTGAAAGCGCTTGGTTACGACCGTTTACAACTCGACGAGTTGCGCCGCATGAAAGATCACGGCGTCAATTCGTCTTTTATCAAGGAACTCCAGGAACTCGGCTACAACAACACGAGCGTCGACCAACTGGTTCGGCTCAAAGATCACGGCGTCAGTGCCACCTACATCAAGCGAATGAAGGAACGTGGCTACGCCGACCTCAGCCTGGACGAATTCATTCGTCTGCGGGACCGCGGCGAGCGCGAATAGTCCTTCTTGCATCGCGGATAGTCCCTCCTGCATCTGAGAGTTTCACAGTTTTCCCACTCCCGGTGTAATCTGTGGTATCTCGGCCCAAAACACTGTTTTCCTGAGGATTGAAATGAGATTGAGAAGATTGCTTTCTGCGCTGTTGCTGGCGCTCTTTAGTTTACAAACACTCCATATCACTGCGCTGGCTGACGAAGGTATGTGGACGTTCAACAACGTCCCGCGCGCAGATATCAAAAAGAAATACGGATTTGACGTTACCGACGAATGGCTCAATAAGGTCCGGCTGGCCTCGGTTCGTTTCAACAACGGTGGTTCCGGTTCGTTCGTTTCGCCAAACGGTCTCGTCCTGACGAACTATCACATCGTCGAAGATATCGTTGGTGAAGTCAGCACGCCTGAGAAGGATCTAGCGAAAGAAGGCTTCGTCGCGAAAACACGCGCCGAGGAGATCAAAGCGCCGAGTCTGGAACTGAATCAACTGATCAGTATCGAGGACGTGACGGCGCGCGTGAATGCGGCGGTGAAACCCGGCGCAACGGACGCTGAAGCCTTTGCAGCCAGACGCGCGGAGACCACTGCGATCGAAGCAGAATCAACCAAAGCTACCGGCTTGCGCTCCGACGTGGTCCCGCTTTACCAGGGCGGACAATACAATCTTTATCGTTACAAGAAGTACACCGACGTTCGGCTCGTGTTCGTGCCTGAATTCCAGGCGGCGTTTTTCGGCGGCGATCCTGACAACTTTAATTTCCCACGTTACAACATCGACATGGCGCTGGTTCGCGTTTACGAAAACGATCAGCCGGTGCATCCCGAGAATTACTTCAAGTGGTCGACCGCGGGCGCGAAAGAGGGAAGTCTTGTTTTCGTGACCGGCAATCCCGGCGGCACATCCAGGCTCAACACAGTGGCCCATCTCGAGGAACTACGCGACGCCAGTATCCCGATCATCATCCGTTTGCTCGAGCATCAGGAGGCAATGCTCAAAAAGTACATGGCAATGGGTGAAGAGCAAACTCGCCAGGCTCAGAATGAGCTCAACGGCGTACAGAACGCCTTGAAGGTCTATCGCGGACGGCTGGAGGGTTTGAAAGATCCTAACCTGATGTCGCGAAAGAAACAGGAAGAGGCGGCGCTGCGCAAAGCAATTGCAGCGAAGCCGGAGGAGCAGAAGAAGTATGGCGATGCGTGGGATGCAATCGCAAAGGCACATCAGACATATCCGAGCTATATAAAAGAGCGCAGAATCTTCGATCAATTGGGCGGGTTTAATAGCACTCTCTTCGGTTTTGCGCGAGCTTTGGTGCGGCTCGCCGACGAGAGTGCAAAACCGAATCCCGAACGGTTGCCGGAGTACACCGATGCTCGTCGTGCTTCGTTAGAGCTTGGGCTTTACTCACCGGCGCCGATTCACGAAGACTTCGAAAAACTCAAACTCGCAGACTCGCTCAGTTTCATGGTCGAATTGCTCGGCGCCGACAATCCGCTCGTCAAGCAAGTTCTCGACGGCAAAACTCCGGAAGCACGCGCAGAAGAAATGATCGCGGGTACGAAGCTGAAGGATGTACAGGCTCGCAAAGAACTGGCGAAAGGCGGCAAGGCGGCCATCGAGGCTTCGACCGATCCCATGATTGTCGTCGCTCGTTTGATCGACCCGAAGGGTCGTGAGCTGCGGAAGCGTTTCGAAAGCGAAGTGACCGGAGTCGAGCGCACCAACTACGCGAAAATTGCGCGCGCGCTCTTCGATATACAGGGAAACAAGATTTATCCCGACGCGACGTTCACGCTTCGTCTTTCGTATGGCGCAGTCGAAGGTTACATGGAGAACGGAAAGAAGGTTCCGCCGTTCACGACGCTCGGTGGACTCTTTGCTCGTTCGGACAAGTTCAAGCACGAGTTTCCATACAACCTGCCACCGCGCTGGACAGAGAAGAAGAGTGCACTCAACCTGAATACGCCGTTTAATTTCGTTTCGACCAACGACATCATCGGCGGAAACTCAGGCTCACCAACGATCAATCAGAACGGCGAACTCGTCGGTCTGATCTTCGACGGCAACATTCAATCGCTCGTCGGCGACTATGTTTACGACGCGTCAGTGAACCGGGCGATCTCGGTTGACTCGAGGGGAATGTTGGAGGTGTTGAAGAAGGTCTTCGGTGCGAATGAGATTGCTGCAGAACTAACTGCTGCCAGCTAAACAAAACCATCCACAGATTACGCAGAGCAATCCGTGTAATCTGTGGATTATGCTTTCTCCAGTCCAGCGTACTTCTCGACTAACTTCTTCTGCCCATAACCTGGGAAACTTACCGTCAGCTTAGTTGACTCACCGGCGCCTTCACGACGCAGGACCAAACCTCGGCCATACTTGGAATGCTTCACATATGAGCCGGGTGTGAACTCGGTCGATTTTGAAGGTGCGGGATCTGCTTTCGAAATGTTCGGCAAGCTGCCGGAGGTCTGGCCCATCTGGCGGTTGCGCTGTTTGAAGAAGTCCGCGATTGAATCGACGCTGTCGTAAGTCTTACCCGTGTATTTCTTCCGTTCCTTTTTGTACTCGCCGTGTTCATAGTCGATCGTCGACGAGCCGTTCTTGAACGACAACCATGACTTGCCCAAACTGAGATCTTCGAGCAGGTCCGTTGGCATTTCATTCAGGAACTGAGATGGTTCTGAAGCGAGCTCTTCACCATAAACGCGTCGCCTCATGGCGTGGGTTACGTACAGATAACGCTCAGCGCGTGTCATCGCGACGTACGCGAGTCGCCGCTCTTCTTCGAGCTCGGCGCGATCGGTTGCCGAACGGGAATGTGGAAACAAACCATCTTCAAGCCCAACGACGAACACCAACGGAAATTCAAGACCCTTGGCTGAGTGGACAGTCATGAGCGTGACGGGCGCGTCGCGTTTGTAGTCGTCCTGATCGGAAACCAACGCCGAGTGATCGATAAACTCGCGCAGTCCCTCGATTCCTTGTTCATCGTAATCGACGGCTGCGTTGACGAGCTCCTGCAAGTTCTCGAGACGACCTTCGGCTTCGTCAGTGCGTTCACCACGTAATGCCGCGTCGTAACCTGTTTCGATGATTGCAGCACGAACAACGTCAGAAACGGGTTCTCGACTTGTGCCGTCGGGCGTCTCGGCCAACTTCGCCAGCTTATTGACGATGCTGCGGAAATTCTTCAGTGCGCTGATAGCTCGCGGACCGAGATCTCCGGGTTGCTCGATCGTGATCGCGATCGTTTCCCACAAACTGAGTTCGTAATCTTTCGCCCGTCGCTCGAGCTCGTCGATGGTCGTCTTTCCGATACCGCGCGGCGGACTATTGATCACGCGCCCGAGCGCAATCGAATCGTTCTGATTCAGCGCGAGTTTCAGATACGCAATGATGTCGCGCACTTCCATTCGCTCGTAGAACGAGAAACCGCCGATGATGTTGTACTGCAACTCGGCGCGCCGCATGGCTTCTTCAAACACACGTGACTGTGAGTTGGTGCGGTAGAGTACTGCGGCGCGGATATCGAACTCTTCGCGCCTGTGTTCGACAATCTTTTTCGCGACCCAACGCGCTTCTGCTTCGGCGTCCAGGGCCTGGTAATAACCGACATGGCCGCCACGGGGATTCGAAGTCCAGAGACTCTTGCCCTTGCGTTCGAGATTGTTCTTCACGACCGCCCCGGCGACGTCGAGGATCGTCTGCGTCGAGCGGTAGTTTTGCTCGAGGCGAATGGTCCTGGTGTTCGGGAAATGCTTTTCGAAGTTGAGGATGTTGCTAATATCCGCGCCGCGCCATTTGTAGATCGACTGATCCTCGTCGCCGACGACTGCGATGTTTTTACTCTTTTCCGTAATCAGTCTGATCAGCTCGAATTGGAGCGCGTT
>DATNFX010000320.1:0-9126 GCA_035606195.1 Pyrinomonadaceae bacterium | reverse complement strand
TCAAAATCGAAACGGCTTCCGCCGCCGTGAAACCGGAATCCAACTCCAGCCATACACCTGAGCTGGCCGACTCGGATAACGACGGCATACCGGATGTTATTGAGTTGCGCAGCTTTCAGGATCGCGACAGCTTTCGCCGCTGGTTCACGGCGATTGCCGAAATGCAGTTCTACCAGCTCAGCGACCAATGGAATACCGAACAGCGCGACTGTGCCGGACTGGCGCGATTCGCAATACGTGAGGCCCTGCGGCATCACGACCGGCCCTGGTTTCAGAAGATGGGACCGGCCTACCAAACTGTCGCGCCGGACATTAAGAGTTTTGACCTGGACAACAACCCGTTCGGCGAAAAGATCTTTCGCACCGACTTCGGATCGTTTGCGGAAACCGACATCCGTAGCGGCCGCTTTTCAGAATTCGCCGATGCGCGCTCGCTGAAGTCGTTCAACGTCGTGTTCGTCAGTCGCGATCGGCGCGAAGCTCAGCCGGGGGATCTGCTCTTCTATTACCAACCATGGGTACAGAAGTTTCCGTTTCACGTGATGATATTTCTGGGCCAGGCACACATCGCACCCAATGGCGCGCAGGACTGGGTTGTTTATCACACCGGCTCGTCGCCTACGGACGAAGGAACGGTGAAGAAGGTTCAGCTTTCAGTGCTCGATCAGCATCCGGATCCGCGCTGGCGCCCGGTTGAGCGTAACAAGAATTTTCTCGGGTTCTATCGTTTGAAGATCTTGCAGTGAATCGTACGACGCGCACTTGGATCGGGTCAGTACAGGGAGCGGTAGCGACCTGGTCGGTGATCAGCATGCGATATTTCCTAATGATTCGTGACTCCTATGGTTTGACCAGGTCGCTACCGCTCCCTGTACTGACCCGATCCAAGCGTGGAGTCCGTCTTTTGAGGCAGAGCTCGACGCAGCGATTTTTCTTTTCCTATTGGAAGGATTAACTAACGTGGCTCACACTAAAATCCGTCGCTATCTTGCGGCCGGTATTATCTATCTTGCTCTCGGCGCTTCCGTCCTGGGCTTCAACGTCATGCGTGCGCGCACTGCACCACCCGCGCCGCCGCCGGCTGAGCAGAAGCCTGCGACGGTTGTGACGACCAAGCCGTACTTTTCCCTCACGACAAATCGTTCTTACTCGCCGAACGAATCGGCGCGGCTGTGGGCCAGCTACCAGAACATCGAATACCTGGATTTCCGCGTCTACCGGATCAAAGACCCCAACAAGTTTTTCAAGCAGCTCGACGATCCACACGAGATGGGCGAGAAAGAGACGGCGGAGATCGCGCAGGGTTACAGCACGCGCCCGTCGCTGCTCGAGCGTACGCACACCTTGAAGACTTCGCTCTTCGGAGCAGTCAGGGATTATGTCCGCACTCATTTAAATAAAGACCATCGCGAAAGTTTCAATCAAAAGTTTCGCGCAGAGCCGCCTGCTGAACGCACGCCCCTCAACGTGGCGGACTATGCGCGCGTGCCTTTGCTGAATCCGGATCAGAAGGTGAAAGACTGGCGCGAGAAGTTGCCCGCCCTGGAAAACGAATACGATAGCCGCATGATTCCCCTCGGCAAGATGGATCCTGGCGTGTACCTGATTGAAGGCGTGAGTAACGACCTGCGTGCTTATTCGGTCGCCATCGTGACGAGCCTCACGATGATCGAAAAGACTAACCGTCACGGCCAGGTAATGGTTTACATCGTCGACCGCAAGACTGGCGCTCCACACGAAGGCGTTTCAGTCGAAGTTACAAATGCGAAGAAAACGCTCGTAACTGGTAAGACTGACAAATCAGGTGTCTTCAAAACAGAGGTGAAAGTTCCCGAGCAACCGGAGACCCCGGCAGAAGACGTCGACGAGGCTGAACCGCAGAGCAACCCGTTTCTGATCATGGCCAACGAACGTGACAACTTCGTCATCTCCGACGTCGACTCGTTTTATTTCGGTGGCTACGGCGACGCAGACGACGTGCTCACCGGCGAAGACGTGACCAGCTACATCTACACCGATCGTCCGATCTATCGACCTGCGCAATCAGTCTTCTTTAAAGGCATACTCCGCCAATGGACCACCAACGGTTACAAACTGCTCGACAATAAAACCGTCAACGTCACGATCGAAGATCCAAACAACGGGAAGGTTTTTGAAAAGGAACTGCCGCTTTCGGACCGAGGCACATTCAGCGGCCAGTTGGATGTAGGGGAAGAAGCGCCGCTCGGCAGCTACAACATCACCGCGTCAATCGACGAATTCCGCGCTAGCGGCTATTTCGAGGTTCAGGAATACAAGAAACCCGAGTTCAAAGTCACCGTCAAAGCACCGCAACAGTTCGTGCCCGTCGGCCAGAAAGTTAATTTTACGGTTAGCGCGAATTACTTTTTCGGCGCGCCGGTCACGAATGCCGACGTGCATTACTACATCTACAGACAACGCTATTACCACTGGTGGTGGAACAACGATTCGGACGAATTCGACGACGAGGCCGGCCCGGCAAATGAAGGCGACGACGAAGAGGACTCCGGCTACTACGGCAACGATCTAGTGACTGAAGGCGACGCTACGTTGAATGCGAAGGGCGATGCATATGTGGAATTCGAAGTGCCTGCGCCAGATCCAAAAGAAGAATGGGATTATTCATATCGATTGGAAGCACAGGTCACTGATGCCTCACGTAGAGAGATGCAGGACGCCGCTTCGTTCATCGGCACACGCGGCAACAGCGTCGCCGACGCCTATCCGGAACGCTATCTCTATTACCAGGGCGACGCCGCGAAGATTCGCGTGAAGACCGCGGATTATGCGGGTAAACCCGTCTCCGAAAAAGTCACGTTGAAGTTCATCGAACAAAAGTGGGAGAGGAAAAGACGTTGGGAAGAGAATAACGGGTACAAGTATGAGATCGTCGATTACATCCTTCACGAGCGCGAGTTGGGAAGCGGTGAAGTGAACACCGACAGCGAGGGCAATGCCACGTATGAGTTTACAGTTCCCTCGCCGGGCAGCATCTACGTCAAAACAATCGTCACCGAAAACGGCAAAGAGATCGTGAATCGCGGCGGCTCATTCTGGTCTCCGGACAAGCTGGGCCAGTGGGCGGATTTTTCATATGAGAATTACGACGAGAAATCGATCAAGCTTGTGCCTGACAAGAAGTCGTACCAGCCCGGTGAAACCGCGCACGTGCTGGCAATGCTGCCGGTCGATCAAGCGCACTTGCTGGTGACTACTGAATTGTCAGAAGTGCTCAGCGTTCGTCACATTGAATCCGCCGGTCGCAGCATCGTGATCGACGTTCCGATCGAAAAGAAATACGCGCCCAACGTCTACCTCGACGTGTCGTTCGTCAAGAACAGCGACATGTACAGCCAGAACCAGATCATCGGCGTGCCCGCGCGCGACAAGATGCTGAAGCTCGATATAGTTCCGAACAAGAGCGAGTTTAAGCCTCGCGACGTAGCGTCCTATACGATCCTCGCGCGCAATGAAGACGGATCACCCGCCGCAAACACAGAAGTCAGTCTGGGAATTGTCGACGAAGCAATCTATAGTATTGCCCCCGAATCGGCGGGCAATATCAAACGTGAGTTCTATGGCCGGCGCTACAACGAAGTGTCGACGAGTCTTGCCATTCATTACACCTTCACGGGCCATGGCGGGGAAAAGTCCGCGAATTTGGCGAAGAACAAATCTGCTTATCAGCTTGCCGACTTCAAGAACGACAGTTCCTACGCTGAAACCACCGTTCGTAAAGAATTCAAAGACACTGCGTTTTGGCAACCCGATGTAGTAACGGGCGGCGACGGCAAAGCTACTGTGAGCTTTAAACTCCCCGACAACCTCACCACGTGGCGGGCAACGGCACGTGGAGTAACGACGGACACGCGTGTCGGCTCAGTCGTGCAGAAAACGATTGCACGGAAAGACGTGATCATGCGGTTGGAGATGCCGCGGTTTTTGACGGAAGGCGACACGGTCACGATCTCAGGGGTCGTACACAACTTCCTCAAGAGTGACAAGTCCACAAAGATTTCCCTCGAATTGAACGGCGCGCAGTTGCTCGACTCGCCTGACTCAACAGTAACGATTCGGCCGAATGGCGAACACCGCGTTGACTGGCGCGTACAGGCGAGCGCGGTCGGGAAACTGACACTACTCGCGAAGGCGCTCACTGACACGGAATCCGACGCAGTCGAGATGTCGATGGACATCGTGCCGCATGGTCTAAGACGTACGACCGGCAATACAACCACGGTTACACAAAACGATGCCGATCAGGTTGTTAATCTGGACGTGCCGGGACGCGCGGACACGCAGGCACGGGCTCTGCGAATCGAGATGTCGCCGTCCATCGCTGGTGCATTGTTCGGAGCGCTCGATTACCTCACGAGTTTACCGTACGGCTGTACTGAGCAAACGATGTCAAGCTTCCTGCCGAACATCGTCGTGGCCCAGACACTCAAAGACATTCCGACAGCAAAGATCCGCGCGTCGAACGATCTCGACAGCAAAGTCCGAAAAGGTCTCGATCGGTTGTATGCGTATCAGCATGGCGACGGCGGTTGGGGTTGGTGGAAAGACGACAAGAGCGATCCATTCATGACAGCTTACGTCGTGGATGGTCTGACGATGGCCAGCCGTGCCGGCTATCCGGTTGACGACTGGCGACGTGGACAGGGACGGCAAAAGCTGTTGTCGCTGCTCAGCGTGGGCAAGAACGATAACGGTAATCCGATCGATGAGGAAACGCGCGCTTACATGATCTACGCAGTCATCGAAAGCGGTGAAGGCGATAGTCAGTATCTTGACGAGCTGTACGGGAAGCGCAACAACCTTGGGCCATACGGGCGCGCGCTACTCGCGCTGGCTTTGCAGGAACGCAAAGACGGGCGCGCACCGGAAGTCGCGAAGCTGATCGAAAGCTCAGTGCAACAGGACGAGTTTGAAGCGCACTGGCAAACAGCGCGGGTTAACGATTACGGTCGAGATGTTTATCTCGACGCTGAAGCAACGTCGCTTTCGCTGAAGGCGCTGTCGCGTATCAATCCTGGTTCGAATCTGCTGCCGAAAGCCGCGCGCTGGCTGGTCCATAACCGGCGCAACGGCTACTACTGGCTGTCAACCAAGGAAACTGCATTCGCGATCTACGGGCTGACTGATTACCTGAAGGTCAGCAAGGAACTGTCGCCCGACTACACGTTTGAAGTTTATTTGAACGGGGTCAAGGTTGCAGAAAAACACGTCGGCGCCGGCGATGCCGTCAACGCCGAGACTGTGACGGTTTGGAAGAAGGGCGGCGAAATTGGTCCGTCAAACCAGGTCCGGATAGTGAAACATGGCAAGGGTGCTTTGTATATTTCGAGCGCGCTTGAATACTTTACGGCCGATGAAAACGTGGCGGCGCAATCGGCCGGCGGACTGAAGATCACGCGTGAGTATCTGAGGCTGCGCATCTCTGAAGACGCGAACGACAAGGCGAGCTGGAAGATTGAACCGCTATCGGGTGAGCTGCGTTCAGGCGACATGATTGTTGTCAGACTGCGGATGACTGGCCCGCGCGCACAATACGTGATGATTGAAGATCCGATTCCGGCCGGTGCAGAGCAAGTCGCGCGCGTGAGCGGGATTTATCTGAATTACTCGCTCGGCAATTGGAGCGACTGGTACAGCAATCGTGAGTTCCGCGACAACCGCACGGCGATCTTCATGAATTACTTTGACGGTGACGCGACCTTGCAATACGCGATGCGAGTCGAGGTGCCCGGCGAATTCAAGATCGCACCCGCCCGCGCGGAGCTGATGTACCAGCCGACGGTGCAGGCGAATACGGCAAACGACCGGTTGAGGATTCTGGATAAGCAGTGAATCCACAGAATTAAATCTGTGTAATCTGTGGATAAAAGATGAGGCGAATATGACTACTCTGAAACTTTGGCTTAGCTCGATCGCGACAACTTTCGCAAATCCTGGTGCGCTATTGGTGTTTGCGATCATCTACGCGTTGCTGCTGGTCGCGGCGTACATTTTTATTTCGATACGCGAAGCGACGATCTGGCAGGTGCTCGTTACCTACGCGCTGATGATTCTGATTCCGATCGGGTTCTTCACTCTGCAAGCGTCGATCGTCAACCGTGTATTGGATCAGAAATTCCGCTGGCGTGTAATCCTGATCGATGCCGTGAAGTTCCTCGCGGTTACGATTCCGGTGCTGCTGCTTGCGTGGCTGCTTCTCTATCTGCTGAACAAGATGTCCGCTCGGTATCCGGCTCCCCTTCTCCAGGCGCAGGCGCCTCCTCCGGTCAATCGCGGAGTGCCGGCTCCGCTACCAACGCCACCGCTTCATTGGCCCAGTCTGATTTTTTCCACACTGCGTTTTGTGCTGTTAGGCGCAGCCGTTCCGCTGGCGACAATTCATCTATGGATTGCGGTAGCCGGCGGTGGAGTCCGCACCCTTTTCGGAGATGGGCCGAAATCGTTTTTCAAACGAATCGGATCGGCGCTCGCGCGCACCTTTTCGTCAGACTCTGTTGCGATTTACGGGCTCGGCCTGATCATTTTCTTTGTCCTGCCGTACGTTATTTTGGTGCCTGTGTTTAGTATCGGCGGCAACAAGACGGAGTTCGCAGTTTTTGGTCTGCGCTTGCTGCTTGCATTCCTGTTCAGCCTGGTTGGTTGGGTATCGACATTGACCGCCCTCGCCAGAACCGCACCCGCTTTGCCGACCGAGGTGTCGGAATCGAGTGTTGCGCTTCCAGCGGAGTCAGCTGCCTGAGACATATGAGATTGCTTCAGTCAGGAATTCGGCAGGTTAACCGCGTCACGCGTGAGCATGCGATGCTGCTCTCGTTTGCCGGCGCGGCGATCTTGTTTCTCACTCTTCCGCTGTCGCACCTCAAACCGATTTCACTCAACTGGAGCGGCGATAGTTCTGCTACAAACGAAGCAGAAATCGATGCCGCGCTTCAGGAAGCGGCTGCCTCTGCGTTGCCAAATCCCGACGGAACGATCATAGTCATGGACGCGCAAACGGGTCGCATCCGCGCGATAGTCAACCCACAACAGGCCTACGCACAGACGTTGATGCCAGGCTCGGCTCTGAAGCCTTTCACGGCGTTAGCTGCACTGCGCGCCGAATTGATCGATGAAAGCTCGCGCACTGTCTGTCCTGGTCGCTTCACCGGTTTAAATTTTTCACTTGCCTGCGTACACGCGGATCACCTGCCGCCGTTTTCGCCGTCGCAGGCGATCGCCTACTCCTGCAACTACTATTTCGCGGCCGTCGGACAGCGACTCGGCAGAGACAAGCTGGTGGCGACCCTGCGCGAGTTCAATTTTGGCCGGGCGACGGGAATCTCGGACGAAGAACTCAGCGGTGTCCTGCGCCCGTGTGAGACTGGAAGCAACGCACGTGTGCGCTCCGACGCGGGTGACGAATCGGATTGCCTCGAGAGATCAGCCGTAGGTGAAAGCAATCACATCCAGGTTACGCCGATTCAATTGTTGACTGCCTACGCGGCACTCGTAAATGGGGGCCATCTGTTCAAACCGCGGACAGGTACAGCAAACCATTTTCGCGCGGTCGACTGGTCCAACATCAGTATCGCCTCACAACATCGGGCCATCATCGTCAACGGCATGCGCGGCGCGATCAGCTACGGAACGGCGCGCGCAGCTAAACTCGATGCCCTGCCGTTAACGATTATGGGTAAAACGGGCACGGCGATGCCCGCAAAAGGTTTTCGCAACAACGGCTGGTTTGTTGGACTCGCGGGCCCGTTTCAGAGCAACGGGGAATTAGATCCGTCGAGCATCGATTTGGCAGTGCTGGTGCTTCTTCCGCGCGCGCACGGAGCGGATGCCGCAAAACTTGCACGGCCGATCTTCGAGACATACGCAAACGAGATTCGCCAGCGGGGCTCATCCGAACTTTCGAGAAGCGATCCGAGTGATGCTACGGTCGCGGTGGCGCCACATTCACCGGACGCGATCAAAGTCCACCTGGTGCGTGAGAATGTGACTCAAACACTGTCACTCGAAGACTATGTCAACGGAGTGATGCGTGCCGAAGGCACAGTTGAGTCTGAGCCTGAAGCATTGAAAGCCCTCGCGATCGCGATTCGCACGTATGCGCTGAAGAACCTGGGCCGTCATACAACCAGCGGGTATGACTTTTGTTCGACAACACACTGTCAGAGATATGTTGGTTCAGCCGCAGCCAATGACAGTCGACTCTCTGCTGCCGTTCGCGCCACCGAAGGTCAGGTGCTGCTCGACGATCATGATCAACCAATCGACGCATACTTCGGTGCATCGTGCGGGGGCGAAACCGCCAACATCCGCGACCTCTGGGGAGTTACGCCAGCTTCTTATCTTCGCGGCGTGCACGATGAATACTGCGATGCCGGTCCGCACGCGAAGTGGACTGACACGATCAGCCGTGCCGATCTCCTGCGGGCACTGCAAACCGATTCGCGAACCGACGTCGGTAACCGGCTGGACCAGGTGCTCGTCAGTAAACGCGACGAAACGGGTCGTGCGGAATTCATCACGCTCGACGGTGAGCATCACAAGACTGTTCGCGGTTGGGAATTCAAAATCATCGTGGGGCGGGCGCTCGGCTGGAACGTTTTGAAGAGCTCGCGATTCGAGGTTACTCGCTCCGGATCGAACTTCGTTTTCCGCGGCAGCGGTTTCGGACATGGTCTCGGCCTCTGCCAGGAAGGCGCGCATGTGATGGCTGCGCGCGGAGCGAGTTATCAGAAGATTCTCGAGAAATATTTTCCGGGAACAGTCGTCAAAAGAGATGTTACGGCCAAATCCAGGGCGGACATTTTCCTGAGCACGTTCGACTCTCGAAATTTCCTTCCGGCAGGTAGTTCGCGACTCCTAACGATCGCGTCCGAGAACTTCAGCCTCGTTTATCCCGCCGATGTCGACCGGCGCACCACGAGTCAGATTCTGAACACGCTGGAAGCGACGCGCAACGACTATCTGCGTCGCGCTTCCTCCACATCGAACGTGAATATTCCCCGAGTCGGCATTCGATTAAATGAAAGCACCGGTGACTTCACGTCGCGCACGGGCCAACCGTGGTGGGCCGCTGCCGCGACTCAAGGCAAT
>DATNFX010000319.1:0-4935 GCA_035606195.1 Pyrinomonadaceae bacterium | reverse complement strand
CCACGCACGCGCCGCCCGTCGGTCGTTACGATCTCTACATTGTCCTTGCCATAAAGGGGTTGCAGAGCTGCGAGTGCCTTGGTGATTTCCACAATTCGGTCCCTCCCGGACGCTGTATTCGCCGATCGTTGATTACATCAGATATTGCCTTGTATGGGGCAGGAAGTCTATCCGCGGGAGGCGAATGCAACCGGAAAACACGATTTGGCGTATAGAACCTGTCCGTGTAAACTTTTGTGTAAACTCTAATGGTAAGGTGATCCTCAATGGCGGATTCAGAAGTGTCAATGCCCATGGCCGCACCGGCAAATCAAACGATTTGTTCGAACTGCCATTCCACAATGCCATCTGAACTCCGTTTCTGCAGAAATTGCGGGTTTCGGCTGACGTCGGAACTGGGAGGCTACACGGCCACCGATGTTTCGGGGCCATTTGTTCCTTCCGCTCCGGCGAAAAGAAAACGACGCATCAGTGGAATGTCGTGGATCTTCATCGGTTTGCTGGGGTTTTTCGTAGTTGCTGCCGCTTTCACTGCCCTCGTAGCTCCGTTGCGGAACCACGCGATTGTCGATCGTACGCCAGTGGTTAAGGCCATCGTCGGTGCAGAGTTTGATCAGTCAGATGAAGGTGTTCAGTTGGAAAGCGCAAGTCTACCGAACGGTCCTGCCGACAAAGCCGGTTTGGTAGGCGGCGATTTAATCGTCAGTTTCGACGGTCAGAAGATCCAAAACGAAGATCAACTCAACGACCTAATGGCGAAAACGCCGATCGGAAAGACTGTCGACGTGGAATACTCACGAGACGGCGAGAAGAAAGCGACTAAGCTCACGACGATCTCGCAGGACGAAGAACGGCGGTTGAGACGCGAGTATGACCGGAGTCAACACGGTCAATTTGGTTATGAAGATGGAGACGCGGAGCGAGTTCAGGTTCCAGGGATGAACATTCACGGCGTAAAACTGGGAACGATCTTGCGCAGTCGACCAGCGGATATGGCAGGAGTCAAAGAGGGTGATATTGTTATCGAGTTTGATGGTGTGCCGATTCGCACGAGTGACGAGTTTCTAATGCGTGTGAAACGTGCTGTGCCATACAGCACGGTGAAGTTAGTAGTGATGCGTCCTCCTGAAGGCGCTGAGCCGCTGCATGACGAGCCTGCAAACGGCGATGCGCCGAAACCGCCCGCTGAGGTGAAACCGTTGCAGAAGCTGGAGATTCCAGTGAAATTGGGCAAGCAGTGATTAAATGGTCTGTGTAGAACTGTGACCTGATACGTAGTCGCGCAATCGCGCTTCCATCTCTCGTTTCACATCTTCGCGCTCTTCATCCGTTTCGTCAGCTTCAAACGTTTCAAACAACGCATATTGAGTTTGCGCCAGCAGCCGTAATTCCCACGCTTCGCGGTTGTTGTGCGAGGGACGCGAAAACCACAGGGCATCAAATTCAGCTTCTCTAACCGGCACTTTGCCGAGGAGTTCGGCCTCCTGCGACTGAAGCTCCGCTAGCGTCGCCGGCTGTAAAAGCGCACTTCGCAACTCCCATCCATGTTTGTGATAGGTAGCGACCAGTTCGAGAAGGAGATTGGCGGCGTTCATATCCACAGCTTACACAGATTACAAAATCCGCGTAATCTGTGGATACTCGGTTGACCGCCTTAAACCGCGCCCACTATCATCGTTGTACTTTGGTTACCAGTCTGATTTTGCTCGTCGTCTGGAGCACTGTAAGCGGGGCGATACCAGTACTGAAAAATATGTCCACAAACTCAATGTCGTCTAACGCTGGTCGAGTATCGAACGACGGGAACGAATCAACTCCTTTCTACGAAGCGCTTGCGAAGGCCCTCAAGAAGCGAAAGACAAAACTCGACCATCTGTGCCCTTCATCCGACCCGGTTTCACAGCGCATCCTCGAAGAATACGGCGCAATCTTCGTCGCGGATAAGAAAGTGTTTCCGCCGCCCGTGTGCGTCTTCACCAACGAAGAGCAGGTGACTAAATTTCAGGAAGACGCGGGATGGGACGTCGAAAAAATCGGCTTCGATGAGGTTGAGCTGCAACCCGAAGCGATGAAGCAATTGAGGAAAGCCCGCGAAGAAGCGCAAAAAGAGGGTTTGGACATTACGCCGCGCGATGGCTCAGAGGCGGCGCGACGCAACTACGAAGACAGTGTGCGGCTCTGGAATTCGCGTTTTGAACCGGCGCTTGACTACTGGCTCTCGCAGGGACGCCTCACGCAGGAGCAGGTAACGCGGCTCCGCGGGTTGCCGTTGTCGCAACAGGTGGCCGAGGTTTTGGAGCTCGAGAAGACCGGGATTTACTTTAGTAAAGATCTTTCGAAGTCGATTCTTTACTCGATCGCAGCGCCGGGCGCGTCGCAACACATCGCGATGCTGGCGTTTGACGTCGACCAGTTTGAGAATCCGCGCATCCGCGAAATCATGGCGAAGCACGGCTGGTTTCAGACGGTGCTGAGCGACCTGCCTCACTTCACGTTTCTCGGGTTGAAGGAAAAGGACCTTCCGAAACACGGGCTGCGCAGTTTGGAGATCAACGGGCAGGTCTTCTGGATCCCGAACGTGCCAGGCATACATCCCGGCTTGGACAAGTAACAGCGACTTGGATCGGGTCAGTACAGGGAGCGGTAGCGACCTGGTCAGTGATCAGCATGCGAGATTCCAGACGATCTCGACTCCCAGCGTTGACCAGGTCGCTACCGCTCCCTGTACTGACCCGATCCAAGGATCAAGGCGTCTATCTACTCCTTTTTTGATTCGTGTAAATATCGCTTGCGCTCGTCCGCTGTTAATTCATGACGGGAAACCCGCTGCTTCGCAAGAGCGATTAGTTCTGCAGGGTCAAGGGTATAAACCAACACTTTACCTCCGATGGTAGTAACGACCACGCGCGAGCTGTCAGGACTAAAGGCAACGCTCTTTACTGCGGCCTCGCTGTTCAGGCTGAACAATTCGTCTCCGGTGCTTGCCAACCATACTTTCGCTGTTCCGTCATCGCTGCCTGTAGCCATGAGCCTGCCATCATTGCTAAACGTAACGTCATTCACATCCTCACTGTGACCGGACAGAGACATCAACTCCTTGCCTGTCGAGCTATCCCAAATTTCGAGATGGCCGTTTTCTCTGGCAGTGATGAGGCGCTTTCCATCGGGGCTGAAGCGAACGCGCGACACGCTGGCAGTTTCACCGGTCAAAGTGCGCAACTCGTTCCCAGTTTTTACACCCCATAACTTCAGTGTCCCATCACCGCTGCCGGTAGCGATTAGCTGATCATCAGGACTGAAGGCGACGCTCGTTACAAGCGACCCTTGTTCGAGTGAGTGTAGTTCGTCCCCGGTTTGAGCATCAAACACTACAGCTATTTTCTCCCTGCCGGCGGCAAGAAGTTTGCCATTGGGGCTAAATCCAAGATCACACCCATAACAAGATGGGATTGGTTTGGACCAAATAAAGTTGCGCGAGGTGGTGTCCCAAATACTCAGGGTGTCAGAGCTAAGAAAGGCGAGCCGTTTCCAATCCGGGCTATACGCAACCGAACCAATCTGGCTGTCGTGCTTCAAAATGGAGTCCAACTCTTTGCCGGAGTTCGCGTCCCACTCTTTCACCGTATCGCCAAGTACTCCCGCCAGGCGCTTTCCGTCCGGACTAAATCTGATACCGGTGAATCCGACAAATTTTTCAGGGCTGGTTAAAACCAGCAACTCCTTCAGCGTAGTTGCGTCCCAGATCTTTGCTGTTCCATCGGAGTTGCCAGTCACCATGAATTGGCCATTGGGATCGAACGCGATGCTCGGGATCACACCTTTTTGGTCCGATAAAGTCATCAGTTGATTGCGGGATTTGATATCCCACACTTCCACAGTCTTTCCACCAAAAGCAGCGATGAGCTCCCCATTCGGACTGAAAGCTAGTCGCTTCGTGCTTCTCGTTTCTGCATCTGCGGTTACGCTGGTTTCGAGCTGGCCGCTCATTATGGATGAATCACCCTTGCTAACGTCCCAGACCACGACGCTACCGTTTTCGGACAGGGTGGCGAGTTGTTTTCCATCGCCGCTGAAGATCGCGGGAAAGATGACATGCGATTTTGAGAGGTTGAATAATTCTTTACCCGAGCTTGTGTCCCATAACGTCGCTGTTCCATCCTTCACGCGGGTAAACAACCGCTCTCCAGTCGGACTGAAAGTTCTTTGCAACTTATTGAAGTTACCGAAGTTCAGTTCGACAATCTTAGCCGACGGTTGGTCTGTTGGCAGATCCCACGAACTCACGCTAAGAGTGGTGCAGCCGGCTCGGTCGGAATGTGGACACCCTCCTGCCACTAATCGTTTACCACCCTCGCTAAAGGCTAGACTCTCGATTGTCAGGGGCAAATCGTAAGGTAATTCCCGTGATTTACCAGTGGCGAGATTGCAAACTCTGAGACTCTTCGCACTGGCTATTGCCAACATAGAGTCATCCAGGTCGAATGCCATGACCCTGGCCGACTCGCCGTCGCTCGGTAGTGCCAACACAGTCGCTCCGCTAGCGACATCTCGTACCTCTACGACCCCACCCTCCACCGGAATCGCGACGTTCCTGCCATTGTGGCTTAACAACATCCTTCCATCCGCGTTATGGGCCAGGTCACGTATCCACATGCCCGAATTTGCATCCCACACTTTGACTGCATCATCCAGGCCGCCAGTAATGACGAATTTTCCATTCTGATCGTAAGCTACTTGCGTAATCGGTTTCTTATGTCCAATCAATGTGTGCCTGACCCGGGAAGCCTGCGTCGCTTCATGTAAGACTTCGATGGCTTCCTTTTTTTCGGTCTCATTAATCCCCGGTTCCTTGTCAAACTTCGAGACCGCTTCAAGTGCCAGGAGAACGCTCAACTCCGGGTCTGTGCTCAGATTGCTCCTTGAGGCGGCGGCCAG
>DATNFX010000318.1:0-10676 GCA_035606195.1 Pyrinomonadaceae bacterium | reverse complement strand
GCCGTCGACAGGACCGCGCCCATCAACTGAATACGGCTCCACGGATAACTCGCAAACACTGCTTCAGCGGTCTTCGCGGGTTTTACACCTGTCCGTACCAGCTCGGAAGCAACCTTGAATGTGCGCTCCGTCGTGTTCGAGTAATGAAAGGATCCGGTGTCGGTGATCAGCGCTGTGTAGACGCATTCGGCGATCTCTTTGGTGACGCGTACCCCCGTCGCTTTGCAGAGGTTGTAGATCATTTCCCCGACTGCAGAGGCAGTGGAATCGATCCAGTTGATGCTACCGAAGAGTGCGGTCGTCGAATGGTGATCGATGTTCACCACGAACTGCTTCTCGAGATCGGCGAGGCCCGGCCTGGTAATGTCGGAACATTCGATCACAAACACTGCGTGATACGTCGGGTCGACAGCCGGAGTGACGCGTACATCATTGGCGCCGGGGAGTTGTTGATAAGCGTGTGGAACTGGATCGCGCATGATGACCTCGACATCTTTATCGAGCGCGCGCAATAACCAGTAAAGACCAAGCGACGATCCCAAACTGTCACCGTCGGGACGAATGTGCGAGGTGATCGCGAAACGATGCTTTGCCTCGATCAGCTCGACTACTTGACTAAGCATAATTGCAATTTCGGGAGGAATAGGTCCTATAAGTCCTTACGACCTATAAAAATCTCATCCTCTAACTACCACTTTCCTTTCCTTGGCTTTCCCATCCTCGTTCGATCTCCTGTAGCAGTTGATCGACACGTTCGCCTTCTTCTTCAACGCGGTCGCGTACAAAGTGAATCTCAGGTGTGCGCGGGAGATTCAAGGATAGGCCGAGTTGCTTTCTCACGTAGGGCGCCGCGTGCTTCAAAGCCGCGAGTGCCTCTTTGTGTTCGTTCTCGTCACCTGCCACCGTGACGTATACGCGTGCAGCACGTTTATCAGGAGATAGCCGAACGTCAGTTACTGTCACCATCGTCAATCGTGGGTCTTCCAGTTCGTAACCGACAATCTGAGCAATCTCTTCCTTGAGAACGTCTGCTGTTCTTTCACTCCGATGCATTGCACTTACAGCTCAGTCGCAGCTACACGCTCGACAATGTACGCCTCAATCTGGTCGCCAACTTTCACGTCGTTGAAGTTTTCCAGACTGATACCACATTCGAACCCTTCGCGAACTTCTGAGACGTCATCCTTGAATCGTCGCAACGACGCGATGTTGCCTTCCCAGCTCACTACGCCATCGCGAATCAATCGCGCCCGCGCATTGCGACGTACTAAGCCATCGACAACCATACATCCGGCGACCGTGCCCGCTCGCGGAACGCGGAACACTTCTCTGACCGCGGCTTTGCCGAGGATCTTTTCCTTCTCGATCGCCTCGAGCATGCCGATCATTGCCGCGCGAATCTCTTCTTCAACCTTGTAAATAATCGAATGGAGACGAATGTCGACCGATTCCTGCTTCGCAACATCAGCCGCGCGTGCTTCGGGTCGCACGTTGAAGCCGATGATCACGACCGCTGACGAAGACGATCCCGCCTGGGTCGCAGAACCGAGCAGAACATCCGATTCCGTGATTGCACCCACACCGGATCGAATCACTTTTACCTTCACGCGATCCGTCGAGAGCTTCTGAAGCGTTGACTTCAAAACCTCGACTGAACCCTGCACGTCGGCCTTGATGATGACGAGCAGTTCCTTGACTTCACTCTCACCCAACGCTTCAATACCGCGCTTGGTCGTCTGCAGCAGTGTTGCCTGCCGGCTCAACATCTGACGATGCTGCGATATCGATTGCGCCTTCGTGATATCCGAAACCACCTGTAAGCTTTCACCCGCCTGCGGCACGCCTTGCAGACCAAGCACTTCGACCGGCGTTGCCGGACCGGCCTCGACGATTGGCTCGCCACGATCGTTGAACATCGCACGAACCTTGCCGGAAATCTGGCCCACGATGAACGGCTCGTGAATCTTGAGCGTCCCTTGCTGGACCAGCACTGTTGCCACAGCGCCGCGACCGCGATCGAGTTTTGCTTCGAGCACGACTCCCGACGCCAGACGGGTCGGGCTGGCGCGCAGATTCAAAATATCTGACGTCAGCAGAATCGTTTCGAGCAGTGTCTCGAGATTCTCTCGCTTTTTCGCGGACACCTGGACCATTTCGGTTTCGCCGCCCCACTCGAGCGGTGAGAGACCTTGTGTGGCCAGTTCCTGTTTGACGCGATCGGGATTGGCGTCGGGCTTGTCGATCTTGTTGATGGCGACAATGATGGGAACGCCAGCGGCGCGCGAGTGCTCGATTGCTTCGATCGTCTGTGGCATCACGCCGTCGTCGGCAGCCACCACGAGAACGACAATATCGGTCGCTTTCGCACCGCGTGCACGCATCATCGTGAACGCTTCGTGACCCGGCGTGTCGAGAAACACGACACGACGAGTCTCAGTCGGGTTATCCGGATTGGGAACCTGCACGCTGTACGCGCCGATGTGTTGTGTGATGCCGCCGGCTTCGCCGCCCGCAACGTCGGTGGTGCGAATGGCGTCGAGCAACGACGTCTTACCGTGATCGACGTGGCCCATTACAGTGACCACAGGAGCGCGCGGCAATTCAACGTCATCGGCGTCGGCTGCAATCAGTTCCTCGAACTCTTCTTCCGCGACCATCTCTTCAAACGGCACGAACGAGACGTCGTAACCAAAGCGCTTGCCCAGGTCGGTGGCAACGTCGTCCATAAGCGGTTGATTGATGGTCGCAAAAACGCCGCGCTGCAACAGCAATGACACGACGTCCTTCGGCTTGATTCCGAGTTTCTCTGCAAACTCTTTTACAGTAGAACCTTCTATTAGCCGAACTGACTTGAGTTCGCCGCTTCCGGGAATTTCCAATCGTCCGGCGATACGGTCTTCGAGAGACAACGCCCTCGGTGGTGGAATGAAATCCCTGTTGTCGAACCTACCTGCCTTGCCTTCGATCTTTCGACCTCCGCGCGGACTGCTGCGTCGTGAACGCCGGCGTCCCGCATCGGGCGGTGGAATGTAGGTCGTTTGGGGCGTCGCCGTTTCGCCGGGCGTGCCAAGTCGTTCGGAACGCGGTAATGACGGCCGCTCGCGTAGTCTGCTGGGCCGATCGGGACGCTCAGGCGTGCGCTCGCGTTCCCTCGGCGGCGCTACCGGTGGTGGCGCGGGCGCAGGAGCACGCTCTCCTGGCCGAATGCCGGCGTTTAGTGCGGCTGCTGTTGGTCGTAAAACTCTTACTTGTCGCGAAGGTGGTGGCGGCGGGGACGGCGGATGTGCAGGCGCAGCCGGAGTCACTTTAACTTCCATACCATTTGTCGGCGCCAGAACTTCCGGCGCCTTGATTACTTCTTCAATCACTGGCGGCTCATCAAGGGCCGGCAGCTCTACTACTGGGGGTGGCGGGACTTCCTCGATTACCGGAGCTTCCGCACGCGTGGCAGGCGCCAATTTCTTCACGAGTCTCGTGACAGGCGGCTTCGCTGCCGGTGGCGTCGTGGAAGGTGCGGCGGGAGTTTCGATAGGCCCAGCCGCGACAGGAGCCGGTGGCGTCGCCACCTCCGGTTCAGGTTCGTGAACGTCCGGCTCGAGCTCGGCCACTGATGCTTCCGCAGTCGGCAACGCGGCGCGCTTGACGACTTTGACAGCACGCTTGATGGTCGCTTCCTTCTTCGGGAAGTACTTGTTCCGAATCTTCTCAGCCAACTCTTTCGAGACCGAGTTGGATGGAACGCTCACGTCGACGCCCTCGCGACGGACTTCTTCGATGAGTCGTTTCGTGTCGAGCTTTAGTTCTTTGGCGAGATCGTAAATACGAACTTTAGAGGAAACTGTCATGCACTCCTTCTCGACGCTTCTTGCTGCGTCTTAGCCGACCTAAGTGATTGGGACCGCGCGCCCAACCACCTAGCGTCGATCAGAGTTCAACGCCTGACAGTGGGGCGAAGCGGGCAACACAAACGGCCCAAAGCGACCGCATTTGTGTTGTTACTATATGGCTGCATCAGTGGTTCTCATCATCGTCCTCGCTCCCGCCTGATGCAGCCTCTTCCGAAACTGCGGGAGTCGATGTTTCTGCTTCCTCATCGGAAGCGAATTCTTCATCTTCCGCCAAAACTTCCTGCGCCGTTTCCTCGATATGCTCGAAGGCTTCGACGGCCGAAGAAGTTATATCCGGAGATGGTGTAATGGTGTCAGGGCGCAAGTCGCGACCTGCTTCCTGCAAAACGAGATCGTCTGCGGCAATGGGTTCGGCTTCAGTAAGCGAGACAGGGTCAGCCGATTCCCATGCATTGATGTCAGGTTCAGCCTGGAAAGGGACACCGTTCTCAACGGCTTCATCGTAGCCCTCGGCGGTCGATTCGGAGGATGGTTGCACCTCTTCGTCAATCGATTCGTCAAACTCAGCCGAGACTGCGTGTTGCTCTTCCACCTGTTCCGTGCCGTCTTCCCCAAGACTGCGATCGCGCATGGCAACAACCGCGCGAGCTTGCTCGAGTATCACTTCCGCTTCGTCCAAACTCAGATCGAGGAACTCGACGAGGTCGTCGACTGTAGTTTGCGAGAGGGCGTCGATATCGTTGATACCGTGCTCGGCAAGAGCTTCAGCCTGCTGCGCCGTGACACCTTCGATTACTGAAAGCGGAACTGCTTCGCCGGAAGCAATGAGTGCACCCATCTGCTCGGTGACTTCGCGCTTGATCTCTTCCTCACTGCGGATGTCGATGTTCCAACCGACGAGCTTGGTGGCCAGACGAACGTTCTGTCCGCGTTTGCCGATTGCCAGCGACAGTTGGTCTTCGTTAACGATGACCTCCATCTGGCGGTTTTCGATGTCGGTGATTCTGACCTGATTAACTTTTGCGGGAGATAAAGCGTTGGCGGCAAATACTGAAGGTTCGTCAGACCATTCGATGATGTCGATCTTTTCGCCGCGAAGCTCGCGGATGATCGCCTGCACGCGTGAACCTTTCATACCGACGCACGCGCCGACGGGATCCACGTCACGTTCGTTCGACATCACGGCGATTTTGGCGCGCTCGCCTGGTTCGCGAACAGCCGATTTGATCACGACCGTGCCGTCGTAGATTTCAGGGACTTCCATTTCAAACAAGCGCAGCAAGAGCTCGGGCGAAGTGCGTGAAACTTCCACTTGCGGGCCTTTTGACTCTTTCGACACGTTGTTTATGACTACACGAATGCGCTCGCCCTGATTCCACTGTTCACCGCGCGACTGCTGCGAGCGGGGAAGAATTGCTTCGAGGTTGCCGAGGTCGACGATGATGTTGCCGCGTTCAAAGCGTTTGACGTAACCATTGACGAGGTCGCCGATCTTGTCGATGTACTGCTCGTAGACGTTACTGCGAACTGCGTCGCGGACTTTTTGAAACAGAATCTGTTTGGCTGTTTGAGCGGCGATGCGTCCCAGCTCTTCCATTGGTAGCGGGAGCAGAAGGGCGTCGCCCAGTTCGACTTCGTCGCCGGCTAGCTCCCGAGCTTCTACGATAGAGAGTTCAGTGGCGGGGTTTTCGACTTCGTCAACGACGACCTTCGAGGCCGAAAGCTCGATGCCAGTGTCTGCATTCCAGTCCACCTGGATGTCTTCTCCGGAGCGAAACTGTTTCTTAGCCGCCGCACGGACGGCTTCCTTCATTGCTTCGATCACCAGGTCACGGTCGATACCCTGTTCCTGACAAAGTGCCTCGATATTTTGTGCTATCGATGAACTCATGAAAAGTCTCTCTATTTATCCACAGATTACGCAGATTCCACAGAATTCATCTGTGTAATCTGTGGATAAGATCTTCTACGTCCACTTCCAGGTTCGCTTTGGTTATCAAATCCAGAGGAACACGCACCTGCCCGTTGGTTCGATCGTCAAAAAGCACGTCGTTGCCGTCCAATCCCAGCAAACGACCGCGGAAATTTCGCTGCCCGTCAATCGGCTGCCGCGTCTTCATTTTCGCGTTGCTGCCGGCAAAACGCTCGTAATCGGCGCGTTTGTACAAGCCTCGTTCGAGTCCTGGCGACGAAACTTCCAACGTGTAGGCCGCATGAATAAAGTCTTCAACGTCCAGAATCGTCCCGAGATGATTGCTCACTTCCGAACAATCCTCGTGAGTCACGCCATGGGGCTTATCAATGAATATACGAACAATCGGCTTGTTCTCGGGGCCGGCTACCTCAGCGTGCACCAGCTCGAGGCCATGGTCGATTGCGACTCGTTCAGCTATCTCCTGAACCCTTGCTGCAATCGATTCGTTCGCCATTGCAACCCTTCTGAAGCGGTTCTCGTCCCAAAAGAAAAAGTGGGCGCGAAACCCACCGGACAAGACCCCGTGCCTTCGAGCAAGCTGTGAATTATACGGAAAGGGCCAGCAACAGGCAACTTGACGAGTCAATCCACAGATTACACAGATTTTGTGAAGAAATGAGTGTAATCTGTGCGGGAAATGCCTCGACCCATTCGACCCCAACGCATCTGGCAGGTTCTCAGCTTGCTTGCGATTTGCCTCCTCAGCGGCTTGACGGCCGTCGCGCAGACGCCTGGCGAAAAACCGCTCGTCCTGATTAGCGAGGCGAACTCCACGCGCGCAATAGCTTTCGAAACAGTAACCTTCCGCAAGGAACCCTTCACGCGTTCAACCCCTTTCGCTTCCGACGGGCGTACGCGAGTGATGGTCTTCGCACTGAATCTTGCCCTCGCGCCTAATGAAAATGCGTCAGCGATCACCGCTGATGCGGAAACGGCTTCTCATACGCACCTCCCTTTGCAAGTCGAGTATGCCGCGCCGTTGTCGTCTCTGCCGTGGTTGAGTTCGATAATTCTGAGACTCAATGACGATCTCACCGAGACCGGCGATGTCTTGATTGGTTTGACGCTGCACGGCGTGAAGAGCAACCGAGTTCGAATTGGAATCGGCGTGCTCGGAGGTGGTCCACCGGATGAAGACGGTGCGGGTCCAACTCTCGCGCCTCCATACCTTATTAGCGGTCGAGTCACCGCCGCGAACGGCGACGGGATGAGCGGAGTCACCCTCGCTCTAAATGGAGATCAGGTCCAGGCGATAACTACTGACGCGAGCGGATCCTATTCCTTCCTGGTAAATACTTTCGGCAACTACACACTGAGCGCCACCAAAGCATTCTTCAATTTCACGCCGCCGGCCAAAACGTTCAATAACCTCAGTAATAGCCAATCAAACGTGAACTTCTCCGGCGTCAGACAAACGCACTCTGTCAGCGGCGCCATTTTTGACAACCATAATAACCCGGCTGGAGGAGTTAGCGTAGCGCTATCAGACTCGAACAATGCAACGATTGGTTCGTTCACAACGAACGCCGACGGCGTCTACAGCTTTACGAATGTGCCTGCGGGTTTCGACTATCACGTTACTCCTGCTGCTTCCGCTCTGTTGACTTTCGTGCCGCAGAACATAAGCACACTCGACAGCGATCTTGTTTTGAACTTTGTGGGTACGCCGCGCAAGTACACGATCAGCGGCCGCGTCGTGGATACCAACAACCAGCCCGTTACGGGTATCAACCTGATTCTGAGTGGATCAGAGACGGCGCGGATCAAGTCAGACAGTAATGGAAACTACTCAATGTCCGTGACCGTGTTGGGTAATTACACTGTCACCGCCGCAGTCGAGCAAGATTTCTGTACGTTCGCTCCGCCATCGCAGTCGGTCGTGAATCTCATCGGCGACCAGGTCTTCAATTACACGGTGACGTTTAAGCCGCTTCCCGATCCGCAGCAGGTACTGGAATTCGACGGGACACCAAAGACAGTCGACTACGGAAATTTCTGGCCCGCGTTTACTGACCTTGGACCATTCTTCTGGGAGTTCTGGGCCATGCCGTTGGATGACGCAGGCGCTACTTACATGCTGTCGGATGGTTATGGCGGATTACACGCTTTGCTGTTCGGCTTTTCGAATCTGAGCGCGAGCGAGCCCGGTCGTTATGAGATGTCAGGCAACATGAACGATGGGTTGTCGGGCGGCGATCACATCTTTTCGTTCGGCAGCGACCACGGACCAGTTGCGGGAGAGTGGGGTCATATTGCCATCGGTTGGGATAGACATAACATCATCACGTATTTTGACGGCGTGCCGGTGGGAAAGACGCCGTATGCGAGGCCGCGACAGTCGACCGGCATCGGCAATGGCGCCGGACGTCTTCTGATCGGTGGCTCGGACCACTCAAACTTCCGTGGTCGAATCGCCCAGGTTCGCGGTTACGAAGGCAACAACCCGCGCATGAACACGTCAGTGGAATCCAGCTTTGCGCCGGAAACTGTTTTCAACCGGGAAGGAAACTTACTGAGCTATTACTTTCTGGCCGCGCCGACCGTGGCCGATTTTTCACGCGGATACGTGACGGGCTCGCATTTTGGTGTTCCGCGCGGCACGCTTGCCGGAGTACTCGGCGACTGCGGCAGTTGTCCTCCCCCACAATTTGTCGTTGATCCTACAGCTCCGAACTTCGCTACCAGTGCGCCCCCGAAGCAAGTCGGTGTTCCTACGCCAGTCGCCGTTCCCGCCGGAACACTTGTCTTCGATTCTTTCTCTCGGGTTAATTCGACGTACATGTTTGGCGGCAAAGGAGGACTGGGCTCCACGGAAGGCGGTGCTGCTGGTCCGCAAGTCTGGCAAATGACGGCGGGTGCTGACCAACGGCTGCCCTTTGGCATACTTAATGGAAAAGTCGTTCTGCTTGCAGACGACACGGCTGTGTGTTGGGTGAATACCGGAGCAACTTCGGCGAATTTGGATATTCGCGTTAGCCGTTTCGGGGGCCGCTGGGGCAGTGGGATCGACACTGGATTGAGCTTTCGCGTCGTAGACCAGGCAAACTATTTCTTTGCTTATACGAGCGAGAGCGTCGCGTCACCGGGAAGTCAGTTTCTTACTGTTGGTAGTTATGTGAATGGTGTGCGCACGACGTTGCCGAGTGGAGTGCTGATTCCGGCGGGTTGGACCACGTTACGAGTTGTGACTCGTGCAACCGGCAGTATTCAGGTTTTTATCGATGCGACGCAGGTTTATTCCACCAACGTCGCAACGCTCGCGAACGCAACGAAAGCGGGACTCTTCAACAACTCCAGCGGACTCGGTCTAGTGAATAGGTGGGACAATTTCGCGGTCTTCGAAGTTGCACCCTGAATCTCATCCGGCGAGCTTCGCTTTAACGATTTCACTCACAAGCCGTCCATCGGCGTTTTTGTCCGCCAAAGCTGCCTGAGCGGCCTTCATGACTTTGCCCATATCTTTCATGGAGCTCGCGCCCGTTTCGGCGATCACTGTCGCGATTACCTGTTCGATCTCTTCCTGCGACGCAGCCCTGGGCAGGTAAGTTTCGATGACGTTGATTTCTGCCTGTTCCTTGTCGACAAGTTCCTGGCGTCCTGCCTTCTGGTATTGCTCGATCGAGTCGCGCCGTTGTTTTACGAGCGACCGCAACAGCCTCTGCGTGTCCTCGTCGTCGAGCTCCGCGCCCTTTTCGATCTGGCGGTTCATCATCGCGGCCTTTACCATCCGCAACGTCGATGTCTTCGCCGCATCCTGCGCCTTCATCGCCGTCGTCAGATCCGCAACAATCTGTTTACTCAAAGACATCTGTCGAACTCCTTATCCACAGATTACACAGATTTGAATCTGCGTAATCTGTCGATTCTATGGAACAAACTCGGGAATGTTCAAATCGTTGAGGAGGTGTCTCTGTGCCATCAGCTTGAGAAGCTCGGACGCCATCAACCGGTGACCCATATGGTTGGGGTGGATCAGTTCGCCGAAAAATCCTTCGTTAACACTGCCTGCGGCTTCGGTGAGCTCCAGGATCTCGAGATACGGCGTTTGGCTCAGTTGCATCTCCGACTTCAACCACGTGCGGTATTGCGTCATCAACTGCGCCTCCGGCGGGTTCGTTTTGCTATCTCGATACGGCGCACCAATCACGATCACTCCTGCGCCGTGATCCTTCGCAAGCCGAACAATCTCTTTGAAGTTGTCAACGTACTCCTTCTGCGACACACGCGGTTCCGGAACACGAGCGCCAGGCTTCACCTGATTTCGTGATCGCAGCCACCGGGTCCCGTGCGCAAACGCCTGGCTATGATCGACCAGCCAGCGAATCGCAACGGGCCACCAGCGCGTGTCGATTGCCTGTCGATCAGGAACGTCGCTCATACTCACGTCATTCCACCCGAAGCTCGCAATCACGACATCCGGTTGCAGGTAACCAATGTCACGTCGGAGCCATGCAAGCCCCTGATGACTCGTGTATCCCGGCACCGCCATCGGAAACACTTCAATACTCCGGTTCGGATTCGCGTTTCGCAGTTCCGTTTCGAGCAGCACGGGAAACGGCTGCCACTCAGGGTTGTAATCATTTGGCTTCTCGGGCCAGACCGGCGGCACACGGTAACCAAACGTCACCGAGTCGCCGAGACAAACAATCCGAAACGTTCCCGCAGGCTTCGCGCCAATGGGATAATCCGCACGAAAGCTCTGCGCGTTTGTAGAGACCACAGTGAAATCCCAGTAGACGTGATCGAGATTTGGTTTCAGGCGCCAGAGCAGCAACGGATCGCCTTCGAAGATCCCCGACTGCTCGGGATTTGCGACCTGCATCTTCTGCTGCGGTGTGTTGACGAACAGATCG
>DATNFX010000317.1:0-7845 GCA_035606195.1 Pyrinomonadaceae bacterium | reverse complement strand
GTCGGGAAAATCAAAATTCGCAAAAAACAGGGAATGAAAAATCATTCGTCGTCATCGAAAAACTCGTTACAAGGCAAATACGCGCAAGAAATTTTTTGACGATCAGTCCGAAGGTATTTTTCCGACAGACTCTTCAGGGTTCGACGCTGCTTTTTGGTTCGGGATCCCAGGGTAGTCGCTACGCGCCAACCCTGGGCTCGGGTTAGCGAACGCCTTCGGCGTATTTCCAAACTGATCCACAACTGACTCAATCGCTAGTAACGCTCCGTTAGCGTTCTCGCGCAGCACTACTCAATCGCTGGGGATACTTCGTGCTGAGCGGAGCCTGTATAATCGCTGGTCTATGTCAAAGCACCAAAATATCGTTTCTTGATCGCCTCGGCTTTGCCTCAAAAGTCGGACCCGACGCTTGGACCGCGACCTGGTCAAGGATCAACCTGCGCATTTCCTAATGATTCGTGACTCCTATGTTGACCAGGTCGCTACCGCTCCCTGTACTGACCCGGTCCAAGTACGATTTCGGACTTTGAGGCAACGCCGATCGCCTCGTTGTTACTCCCGCTGGCTCTTGTCAGCGCGTACTCTAGCCCACTAACATTCCCTGCGCACTGTCTGCCTGTCGCCGCGATCCAGCGTTGCAGAATTGGGGGTTTAAATGATCAAAAGTAAACTGAACTCATGGACGTTTATATTTGTCCTGGCGGCCGTCATCTTCTGCACGGTTAATTTCATTAGTTATTATTTGAAGCCGGAGTATTCGACACTCGCTGACGGTTTCACATACTTCGGCTGGCCCTTCCGCATATATTATGAAGGTGGTTTCGCCGGTACGAGAGGTATCATTCTGACTGGGTTGATCGGAAATCTTGTTCTTGCCCTCGGTGTGTCTCGCGTCCTGGTGAAACTAGCCACGGATTACACGGATAGGATAATCCGTGGCCGATGATCTACCTGCAACTACCGCAGTCATGCCTTCGGTTTTGTTCGTTATAGACTCTCAGATCGCGGCGGTAGCCTTCCACGATGTCGAGGATGAAGCGGATGTCCTCGTCTTCCATGTTCGGATAGCGACGGTACGCTGTTGAGACTGAGGCGTCGAGCACGTTCTGCGCCTGCGAATAGTTTCCGCCACGCGCCAGTCCCGCCATCGCGTAAAGCGAATCAGCAAGCTCTGCGATCGTGTAGTTTTTCTTGACCTCGACATCAGCCAGCACATCGCATGAATCCTTCTCAGCGGGCACAAGCCGAAGTTCCTGTACCTCTTCCACCGCGCACTTACGCTTCACGTCGTAATACGAGAGCCTGACCTTCACCGGGACCGAGCTCTTAGAGTCGTCGGCGCGAAACTTTGCCATGATCACTTGTGTCAAACCGTTATTCATGTTGTCCATGGTGACAGATACATTTCCGTTACCGTAACGCGGCTGGTATCCGTAGATCTTTTCCAGTCGCAGACCAGATCCATACTCGATCCGGACCTCGACATTCTTCGCGACTGACGAGATCAGACTCTGCACTTCGTTGACGAATACTTTGTTGATGTCTTTGTAGTCGGAGATGAAGTGGTAGAGCCCGCGGCCCGAACGCGCGAGGGTGCGCAGTAAATCATTGTTCAGATCGAGTCCGACCCCGATCGTCGATAGATCGATTCCACGCGCGTTGCACTCTGCCGATTCGGCTGCGATGCGTGCGGGGTCGGTGACGCCATAGTTGGCAATGCCGTCGGTGAGTAGTATCACACGGTTGGTGGCGCCGGGACGAAAATTCCTGCGAGCCTCCGAATAGCCGAGCATCAAGCCGCTGTGCAGATTGGTCCCACCTTCAGGTACAAGACAATCGATGGCGTATCTCAAGCTGTTCCCGTCGCCGATGGACTGCGCCGGAAATAAGAGCCGAGCCTGCGTGTCAAAAGCAACGATCGAAACAACATCGTCGGGCCTTAACCTGCCGACCATTGTTCGCAAGCCGTCTTTCACACGCGACATCTTGTCGCTTTCGTCCATTGAGCCACTCTTATCGATGACAAAAACGAGATTGAGAGGACGCAGATCGGTACGTTCATTCACCTCAGCGGTAGTAAAACCGATCTGCAGCACTGCCTCGCGTTGAGAGCGCGAAATCTCGTTGTTGCCCCAACGCGTGTCCATAGCAACAGCCTGGCCCCACTTCGGCAGCGGCAGCCGGTGCTTGTGATAATTCACAAACTCTTCGACGGCGACTTCTTCAGGAATCCTAAAAACGGGCGATGGTGGTGTGTAAGTCGGGTGATAGGGGGATGAAGGGTAATACGTGGTGGTGGGTGCCGGAACTCCTGGACCAGCATTAACGATTGCGCGGCTGCGGGAAACAGAGGCGGCCGATCCGCTTTGCTGCGCTGAAACAGAGGTCCAACAACATAAACAGAGCAGTCCCAAGACGAGAATCTTCTCGAGCCGATAGACTTTCATCACTCTCTCCTAAATTGTTTTGAACTTCAGTTTGTGAGTGGGGAGCTCGTTTTGAACGCCTTGTTCTTTGGGTTTAGAGATTCAGTTAAGTGCGTTTGAGTTGCTTCAGAACATCGCTTTCTCAAATATTAAAATCCCGCCCACGGCAGTGGGCGGATTATTCAAGTCCTTTCTATAAACCTCGCCCCCCAACGCCGGTTCAATCCCGCCAACGGAAGTTGGCGGATCCTTCAAGTCCTTTCTACAAACCTCGCCCCCCAACGCCGGTTCAATCCCGCTCACGGCAGTGGGCGGATCGTTCAAGTCCGAGCTATTCATCCAGCAAGATAAATAGTAAGGACTTGAAATATCCGCCCACTGCCGTGAGCGGGATTAAAACGTGCGTATTAGGGCAGGTTATAGAAAGGACTTGAACGAATCCGCCCACTCCCGTGGGCGGGATTGCAATCCCTACCCTACAGTTTAGGTTCGGCGACGAGTGCGGGGGAATCCGTAGAAGAGTGGACGCTCAAGGTCTTGGTCAATATTCAGTCGAGGCTTTTCACCTCGCACCTCTTCATAAGCGATTATGTACAATGCAGAATGATAATCGCTGGGATAGATCCTTGGGCCATCGCGTTCACCGATTCCTAACAACCCCGCGATAAGCGGACCTGCGAGATATAGAATCAACACGATTGCTATGGATAAGACGAGTTTAGGCCGCACAGCTAATTCGCAAGGCGAGTAAATTCAGGATTGACGATCGCGGCGATGTCGTGCGCCAGTTTAGTTTGATTTGCACGCGCCTGATTGGCGAAGAGGATTATCGTCAGTTTGTCGTCCACGTAACGCAAGATTTGCGCCTTGAAACCCTGCCATGAACCACCGTGTTCGATAACGCGATGGTCGCGAACGTTACCAAGCCCCCAACCAAACCCGTACGGAAACGTCGTCCCATCATTCAACTTCACTGGCGTCCACATCTGCTCGAGTGACGATCTCTTGAGCAGCTTCTCAGTGTAGAGTGCTGCATCCCACTTCGCCATGTCATAAACTGTGAAATACAAAGCGCCATCGGCAGTTGTGTTCAATGAAGGTGACACCCAATCCTGATTCTTCAATTGACCATTCGCTATGCGGTAACCGGCGGCACGATTCGGAACAATATCGGCTTCGCTGATGATCCTCGCAGTAGACATTTCCAACGGCTTGAAAATTCGCTCCTGCAGATAGTCGCCATAGAACTTGCCGCTGACTTTGTGAATCAGGATACCGAGCGTCACGTATGCGAGGTTGCTATAGCTCCATTTCTCGCCGGGCTGAAACGCAAGTGGAATCGTCTTGATACGCTGTAAGAGGTCGTCTTCGGTGTAGTCACGTCGCATATCGAAGTCGGGAGGATAATCTGTCATCCCACTCGTATGCGTAAGCAGATGCCGGATGGTGATGTTGCGCCATGACTCGGGCGCGTCGGGAAAGTACTTCGTGATCTTGTCTTCAAGACTCAACTTTCCCTCTTCCACCAGCATCATGACGGCCGTCGCGGTGAACTGCTTGCCAGTCGATCCTGATTGAAAGATCGTCTCAGCTTTCACAGGCACCTGGTGCTCGACATTTGCGAAACCATAACCGCGCGCAAGCACGATCTTTCCGTCCTTAACCACGGCGAGGGCGACGCCGGGAATCTGTTGTGCCTTCATCGCCGTGCGCAGGTACTCGTCGATCTTCGTCTCGTATGATTCCTGAGCGAGACACGTAGTCGAAACGAGGAGAAGCAGAGCGAGACTCAATGGGGTCAGTTGGCGTGTGTACATTTGGGCCACAGATAACACGGATCGAAATATTTCTCAAAGTGTTGGTGGTTTTGGACCTGAAACCTCGCATTAATAAACAGAGGGAATCGCAGCGACGACACGGCTTGCTTGGCAACGCTGCGAGCCGGTGGAGAGCCCCTGGTCCCCCAACCGATGGGGCTCTCCCGGAAACCCACTGATCTCACCCCGCAGCCGCCGTCCTGACTGGTGATCTCACGCGACGGCGCAGCGACGCGACGAAAGAGGGCGAGTGGAGACGTCGTTTTTCGTGCGCCGGTGCGTCGTCCCGTGAGATCCAATCTGTTTCCTGTGGTAGTATCCCCGCACGTCGTTCGCAAAGGAGAGCCCCCATGTATCCACGAACTGTTGCTGCCGCACTCTGCCTTCTGTCTCTTTTCCTTCTCAATGTATCCGCAATGGGCCCACGTCGAATTGAAGACGAAATCGTCGTCGCCGAAGGCACTGCCGTCAAAGTCGTCACTACTGCCGAGATAACCAGCAAGAAAGCCAAGCCAAACGATCCCGTTGGCTTCACAGTCGACGAAGACGTTGTCATCAACGGTCAGGTTGTAGTCCGCAAAGGGACTGAAGCAACTGGCAGCGTGGTGAACGCTGAGAAGGGCGGCTACATGGGCAAGTCGGGAAAGCTTGCGATTCAAGTCGCGTCAACCAAAACGGTCGACGGCCAGCCACTGAAACTACGCGCCGCCAAAGGTAAAGAAGGTGAAGACAACACGACGAGTACCATGGTGCTGTCTTTCATCAGCCCTGTGTTTCTGTTCAAGAAAGGAGGCGACGCAAAGGTTGACCCCGGAACGCCGATTACGGTCTATGTCGCCCAGGAAAAACGTTTTCGAGTTGACGGCTCAACGCTCGTTGCAGTTGCCACTGAGCCGGCGACAAGTACGGCAAGTGCAGAGGAAGCCACCGTCTTCATCTACCGGCCGAAGAAAGTAGTGGGCAGCGGGCTCGAACCGTCAGTCTTCGTCGATCAAACTGAGCTCGCCCGCATGGATAACGGCCGTTACTTCGCTATTAAAGTGAAGCCCGGGAAACACATCATCCGCATGACCGACGACAATAAAGGTTACGCGATCGATATGGGTCCGGGACAAAAGTATTTCTTTCGAATCGGCATTGAAGCAGGTATGTGGAAGGGTCACGGCAAGATCACGCTTGACGACGCAGAGCGTGCGATAGCCGAGATCAAAAAGTTGAAGTTTATAGATCAGGACAAGATCAAAGCTCCCACAGTTGTCATCGAACTCTCACCGCAATAGAACCATCCACAGATTGCACAGATGGTTGAAAATATTCTGCGCAATCTGCGTAATCTGTGGACAGATCTTCGAAACAAGTTTCTCTCTCGTGCGTAATACCCACGGCCGTCGAAATCCGTCTCCATAAATCAGAATAGAAATCCAAAAAATGATGCGTACATCTTCTCCCAAATCACATCGCAATCGAATCGTAATGAGTTCTTTGCTCGTGCTGTTCGCAATGTTCTCAACGCCAGTGCACGCGCAGGACATTGCGTGGCCACAGTTCCGCGGACCGCAGTCGAACCCGGTCGGAACACATGCGCGACTGGCAGAGCGCTGGTCTAAAACGGAAAACGTTGAGTGGTCGCAGGAGATCCCTGGACGTGGATGGTCGTCGCCAATCGTCACCGGCGGCAAAGTCTATCTGACCTCAGTGACGACAGAGGGTAAATCAAAGCCGCCGCAAACCGGCACTGAATACAGCAACGAGTACGCCGCGGAATTGGAAAAACAAGGGCTTTCGATGCAGGAGATCATCAAGCGCCTGACGGAACGCGACATTGAAATGCCGAGCGAGGTAAACGTCCACTACTTCCTTTATTGCCTCGACCTGAAAAGCGGCAAGGTGGAATGGACCAAAGAGTTTCATAAAGGCGCGCCGCCAAGCGGCCGTCATCGCAAAAACTCTTTCGTCTCCGAGACGCCAGTTACCGATGGAAAGTTTATTTACGTATATGTCACCAATCTCGGGTTGTATGCGTTCGACCTGAAGGGGAAGATGATCTGGAATACTCCGATCGAACCACTTCCAATCTATCTCGATCTCGGAGCAGGCAGCTCGCCGGCACTTGCTGGGAATCTCGTGATCATCCTCAACGACAATCAAAAACAGCAATACATTGCAGCCTTCGACAAGAAAACAGGTAAGCAGGTTTGGCGCACCAATCGAGATCTCGGCGGCTCTACGCCGCCTTTCCAGCGCTCGGGATGGTCGACACCGTATGTTTGGAAGCACACCGGGGGAACCGAAATCGTAGCAATTGGACCGGAAGTCGCAGTCAGTTACGACCTGACGGGAAAAGAGGTGTGGCGACTGAAAGGACTAGCGCTCACCCCTGTGCCAACGCCGTTCGCGTATGAAGGTTTACTCTACGTCAACGGCGGCCGCGGCCGTGCACTGTATGCAATTCGCCCCGGCGCAGCGGGTGATATTTCTTTGAAGGAAGGTGAAACATCGAACGCTCACATCGCCTGGTCGCAGCCGCGTGGTGGAACTTACCTGCCGTCGGCCCTTGCGTATCAGGGCAACATTTACACGTTGACTGAGACCGGCATTCTCAATCGTTTCGACGCGAAGACCGGAAAACAAACCTACAAGACGAGGATCGATCCCGCGGCAACTGCCTTCACGACATCACCCTGGGCCTACAACGGCAAACTCTTCTGTCTGAGTGAAGAAGGACAGACTTTCGTAGTCACAACCGGCGATGAGTTCAAGTTGTCACACGTAAATACATTGGACGACTTCACCCAGGCCTCACCCGCGCTGGTCGGCGAACGCTTGTTGATCCGAACCGAACACCGGCTCTACTCAATACGTCGCAAGGCGTAGTCGCATTGGCGTTCCGGGGTGCGAGTGTGGTTTTATCTTAAAGCCATGAAGATGCGTTACTACTTGCGATTAGTCCCCTGTTTATTCATTCTGCTGCTTTTTTTGGTTCCGAGGGTTGAAGCTCAGCAAAAATGTGAAGGCGATCTTTTAATCACTATTTACAGGTCAGCGTGTTTAGGAGACTGCGCTTCTTACTCGGCCCGAATATACGCCGATGGAACTGTGGTTTACGTTGGCATTGGGAGTGTCAAAGAGATTGGAGAACGGCGCCACAAAATCTCGCCAGGGGCCATTCAGGCTTTGATTAAAGAATTTCAGCGTCTCGATTACTGGTCGTTGAAAGATGATTACGAAGCCGATGAAAATGGCACGATCACCCTCGACGTGCAAAAAACCACTACCTCGATCTGCCTGGACGGTAAGAGAAAACAAGTGGTTAATGTTCACGGCCCAAAGAGACTCGACGAGTTAGAAGAAAGAATCGAGAGCCTCGCAGGTCTATACTCACTTCTTGGGCCACTTTAACTATCGGGCAATAACTCGACAGCCTTCAGAACACGCGCGATTCCACGGTTGACGTATGCTCCCAGCGCGACCAGACCAAGCACGACTATCGTGTAGCAGCTTACGGTCGAGATCAACAACAAGACATGAATTCGATTTGAGAAGTCTGCCAATAAGACGAAAGTCAACACGAACAGACTCTCGACGATTGCAGCGCCGATGAA
>DATNFX010000316.1:0-10757 GCA_035606195.1 Pyrinomonadaceae bacterium | reverse complement strand
GCAGAGTTCGAAGCTTTTTTTGTGATAAGTGTTGCGAGTTTTTGTTATTAAAGTGATCGTCGCGCATTTTACGTCGTGGGGTATTAGTGTGTTGCTGTTCCTTTTCAACCAGCGGGGGCAAGCCCCTCTTCCTGACTTGTTTTATTTTCCGATTCAAGTTCCATTCGACGTTTGCGCGACTGAGAATAGAACAAGTCAGGAAGCGGGCTTGCCCCCGCTCTAACCGATCGCCGCGCATTTTTACAAAGTCTAGCGTGCTGGAGAAAATCCGATTAAGATGAGCACGCTCTAACGAGCGCGCGACGTTCTGCATACGCGACCCAAGCTTTAAAACTATTCGACATCTCGCTTGAAACGGTCTCAAGCGGCGGCTCTCGGAATGCCACTATCTCAAGGTATAAAACTCGGCCGCTATGAAATACGTGCGCACATCGGCGCGGGTGGGATGGGCCAGGTGTATCTCGCCCAGGACACGAGCGAGTTGGACCGCACCGTGGCGATCAAACTCCTGCCTGCCGACGTCGCGGCTGATCCCAAGTGGATGCAGCGCTTCATTCGCGAAGCAAGAACAGTTTCCAACCTCAATCATCCGAACGTTCTCACGATCTACGAGTTTGGCGTGCACGACTCAACGCGTTTTATGGCGATGGAATATGTTGAGGGTGTCACGCTGCGAGAACACTTAAGCGCCAACCGTTTGAATCTTCACGAGGTGCTCGACATCGGGATTCAGATCGCGTCAGCTTTGAATGCCGCGCATGAATCGCACGTTATCCATCGCGATATAAAACCTGAAAACGTCATGCTGCGGCGACGCGACGGCATCGTGAAGGTGCTCGACTTCGGTTTGGCGAAACCCGTTAAGCAGGAAGGTGACTCACGCGCCCCACTTCACACTGAGACAGGCATCGTGATGGGCACCGTGAGTTATATGTCGCCCGAGCAGTCCCTGGCGCTGAAGTCGATTGATTATCGCACTGACATCTGGAGCCTGGGCGTCGTGCTCTATGAAATGATCTCCGGCCGCGTGCCGTTCGAAGGAAAGGATCTGTTACAACAGATAGTCGCGATTCAGGAGCAACCTCACGCGCCGCTCTCGACGCTTGTCACACGCGTCCCCGTACAGTTGGAACACATCGTCGACAAAGCCCTCGCAAAGAATCCGGACGAGCGCTATCAGACAACTACCGACATGTTGTTCGACATGCGGAACCTGAAGCGTCAATTGGAGAATCAGGCTGAGGACGATCGCACCGCCATCTTCGATCAGGCATCATTTGGCGGTCAAAGCTTGTCGGGATCGAACGCCGGCACACAACAAAGCGGGCCGTATCCGGTTTCGAGTGCGGAGTACATCGTTAACCAGGTAAAGCTGCACAAACGCGGCGCATCGATAGTGGCGGGCGTGTTAGCGCTTGCCGTGATCGCGTCGCTGTTCTTGTACGTCAGGAGCAGGCGAGTCGCGCTTCTGACCGACAAAGACACCATCCTTCTCACTGAATTCGACAACAAGACTGGTGAAGACGTCTTTGATCGCACACTGCGACAGGGTCTCGCCGTGCAGTTACAGCAGTCGCCCTTTCTCGACATCTTTCCCGAAACGCGTACGCGCGCGACTTTGCAACTCATGAGTCTCTCGCCGGATGAGCGCGTCACGCGTGAGCGGGCGCGAGAGATCTGTCAGCGACAAGGATTGAAGGCGTTTATCGCCGGCGCGATTGTGAAGTTCGAGCGCAACTATTCGATCACGCTCGAAGCGCTGAACGGGCAGACTGGAGATCAACTGGCGCTGGTCCAGGTCGAAGCCGAAGGCAAGGACGACGTACTCAAGGCGCTTTCGCGTGCGGCGAAAGAGTTGCGCGAACAACTGGGCGAGGAGTTGAGCTCGATCCAGAAGTTTGATGCGAAGCTGGAAGTTACCACTTCGTCACTCGAAGCGCTGAAAGAATATGCGCTCGGCAGAAGCGAACAGGACCGGGGGCAATTCTTCAAGGCCATTGAGTTTTATAAACATGCCACCGATCTGGATCCGAACTTCGCGACTGCGTGGTTGGGACTGGGACTCCAATACGCCAATACGAGCCAGCCCGCACTGGCCGCGGACTGTCTGTCAAAGGCATTCGCTTTGACTAACCGCGTCAGTGAAGATGAACGCGCACGCATCACTTACTTCTATTATCAGATCGTGACTGGTGAATTGGAGAAGGCGATTGAAGCGCAGCAGGCCTACGTGCGCAATTATCCTCGTGAGTCTCGCGGGCCGGGCAATTTAGGAAACCTCTATTCGATCACGGGGCAATATGAAAAAGCGGTGGCGGCGACGACTGAAGCGCAGCGACTGAATCCAAACACGACTATCTGGCCCGGAAACCTCGCTGAAGCACTGATCGGACTCAATCGCTTCGACGAAGCGCGGGACGTCTGCAATAAAGCGCTCGCGCAAAAGTTGGATAGCACGAGTATTCGTGAGCGACTCTATACGGTCGCTTTCGTCACTGGTGATGCACAGGGAATGGAACAGCAGCTGGCAGGGGCGAGCGGAAGTAGGGACGAGTATCGAGCAGAGTACTGGTTGGCCCAGTCCTTCGCAGTTAACGGTCAGTGGCGTCGATCGACTGAAAACTTATTGCACGCGACTGAACTCGCAAATCAGGCTCAGGCGAAAGAGGTCGCAGCGAGCTATTACGCGGATCACTCGCTCCGCGCAGCGTGGCTGGAGATCGAGGAATCGGCAGCGTTCGCTGTGCAGGCGCTAGGGATCGAACGCAATCGGAATGTTCTCACGCGCGCTGCCCTCGTCTACGCTCTTCGAGCTGATAAACCCAGGGTCGAGGAGCTGATTCAGGAGCTCGAGCAGAAACACCCGAAAGACACGATGGTGACTCAAATCTGGCTTCCCGTAGTCAAAGCATTGGTCGAACTGCGCAAGGGAAACGCTCAGGCCGCGCTCGAGCTGCTGGAAACAACGAGACGTTATGAAGTAGCCGCGGCATTTTTACCACAAACACTGCGCAGTATGGTGTACATCAAACTGGGCCAGGGATCGCAGGCTGCTGCTGAAGCGCGAAAGATCCTGGACCATCGTGGTCAGGGCTCGCTTTCGATTCTGTGGCCACTGGCGCATCTAACGTTCGCGCGTGCCTCGGCGATGCAGGGCGACACGGCCCAGGCGCGCAAGTCGTATCAGGATTTCTTCACGCTCTGGAAGGATGCCGATCAGGATGTACCGATTTTGATTGATGCGAAGCGCGAGTTTGAACAGTTGAAGTGAATCCACAGATTACGCAGATTAGAGGGGGTCATAATTCACTCGCACATCGCTCGCAAAAACTTTCACTGCCGATCGCGTTACTTTCGGGCATCCGCCGATCGAGATCTCGCGAAGGCGTGGCAAGGTGGTTAGGAAAGTAATGCCTGCGTCGGTGATCGACTTGCAGCCTTCGAATGAGATTCCCTCGAGCGACTTGATTTGACTCAGCAGCTCCAGACTCGCGTCTGTGATCAAGTTATAGCCGGCATGATACTTCCTGAGGTTTGGCATGCCCGTCAGGTGACTCGTCGCGACGTCCGTCGTGTCGCGGCAATACATCAGAATCAACGATTCTAGTTGTTTGCTTCGGCCGACGTGACGAAAACCGTCATCAGTCACATCCATCGGCATGAGCTCTTTTAGTGAAGGGAAGTCAGGCAAGCTCGCCAGCGCCGCGTCGTCGACGAACTTACAACTGACAGCCAGTCCTTTTAATGCGGGCATCCGCGAGAGGGCCATAAAGCCTGAGCCGTTCAGGTTCGGACACTCACGACCCCAGAAATACTCAATAGTTTTAGATCGACTCAAAGATCTGAAACCTTCGTCAGTTGCGACGGTACCCTGTCCCATCAACATGCGAAGCTTTGGCAGCGCCGCGATGTGACGCATCGCGTCGTCGTTGCAGAGTTCACCCTGACAGCCGAGGTAAGCCAGGTTCGACAAGCCGTCGAGCGGTTGCAGGTCATCACCGCGCAAACGCGTCGTATGCCAGAAGAAACTCAAACCCGCGAGGCCGTCGAGTCCGCGCAGGCTGTCGAGGCCTTTGCGCGTGAATGGCCCATCGATGAGAAGATTGGTAGGTTCAGCACTAAACGACATCAGTCCGAATTCAGGGTCTTCACGTTGCGACGTTTTGAAAACAGGAAACTGCTGTAACAGCGCGAGACCGTCGTCGCTGACATTTCGCCCGGTCTTAAAGCTACGCAGGTTTGGTTTTCCTGCAAGAGCGGCAATCGCGCCATCGCCTGTGTTGCAGCCCAACAGATCGACTTGCTCAAGGTGATCACAAAACCGCAGGTTTGCGATTCCTTCGTCGGTGATGTTGCCTTGCCAGAACATCTCGAAGACACGCAGCTCCCGCAGTTTGCTCAGCACTTCCAGACCCTGATCCGTGATCTGACCGCCCATGATCAGTTCGCGCAACTGCGGCATACGAGCGAGATGCATTAGACCCTTGTCTGTGAGCCGCTTTGAGCCGTTGAGATTTAGCGAAGTGAGTAGATCGAGCTGCGAAATAATCGCGAGATCGTCGTCGCCGATAAGGCTTGCTGAGTTGATGCGGGTGAGTCCGAGCTCCTTGATGACGGCGCAAACGTTCTCCCAATCCTTACTCGACATCGGTTGGCGCGGTTCGATGCTGTTGGTGGTCCAATCAATGCGGTAAAAAGGAGGTTTCGAACTTAGTACAAATGGCGCCGAATGCGGGTGCTGTTCGAGTCCTGAAGATTGATCGCCCTGAATACTCATCATTCTCCGCGGCGTGGTTATGCAGTCAAAATAATAGCGTTCATGTGTGATTTCGAGCAACGAACACTCGTAAATCCTGTATTATCCCGTGACCCTGTGAAACCGACTCTGAACGCATATCAAATCGCGGCACTCTGTTTTCTGCTTGTTGCGCTTGGCCTTCAACTGTTCTTTTCGGTGCGAAGAGAGTCGCAAACGTGGGACGAGGGGAATCACATCTTCAGTGGATATCGCTCCTGGACGCATGGCGATTACGGGCTCAATCCCGAACATCCGCCACTTGTGAAACTGCTCGCGACTGCGCCCTTGTTGCCGTTACAGCCGAAATCTCCGGCGCTTGAAGAACGTTTCTTTAAAGAGGACGCGTTTCTGCGCGGCAAAGAATTCCTCTACCAGAATGATCCGGACAAGCTTCTCTCGCGCACACGCGCGGCCGCATCACTTCTGACGTTACTTGCGGCGTTGGTTGTGTTCTTCGGCGCAAGAGAAATGTTTGGAACTGGTGCGGCATTCATTGCCCTGACTTTACTGACGTTCGATCCGAACCTCCTGGCCCATGGCGCACTGATCACAACCGACGTGGGGCTCGCGTGCTTCATGTTCCTCAGCGTTTACATGTTCTACCGGTTCGTGAAGTCTCCTTCGACTTTGCGACTGATAGCTACCGGCGTTTCGGTGGGACTGGTGCTGGCGGTCAAACATACCGGTCTCTTAGTCCTGCCAATTCTCTTTTTATTGGCGCTATCCGAGATCATCGTCGAGAAGAATGGCCGTCGTGCTCTCAAGCTATTCGGCTCGCTGGTGGTCATCGGGCTAATCGGCTGGCTCGTCCTATGGTCCACTTACCGGTTCCGCTACGACGCGCGTCCTGGCGGTCTGCAACTGAATCCGCCGCTTGCCGCGTATGTTGAAGGTTTGAAACCGTATCAAGCGTGGCCGATTATAACCGCGGCTCGACTGCATGCGCTTCCGGAGTCTTATCTCTACGGGCTGGCCGATGTAAAACTCACTGCGAATTACTACACGAGCTACGTGCTGGGCAAAGTGTACGCACACAATGTGTGGTTCTATTTTCCGATTGCGTTTCTGATCAAATCAACGGTCGGCGTTCTAGCGTTATTGCTGTTGAGTCTGGGTGTCGTAGCCACGCGCCGGCTGAATCACTGGCGAGAAATTATCTTTCTGCTCGTTCCCGTCGTCTTCTATTTAATCGTCGCATTGACTGTGGGTATGAACATTGGCGTGCGGCACATTTTGGTCGTTTACGTTTTTCTTTATGTGCTCATTGGCGGCGCTGTGTGGGCGTTGATCCGGATGAGTCGAAGGTGGGCATACGTTATTGGAGTGTGTCTATTGGTCCACGCGGTTTCATCCGTTCTGGCGTTTCCAAATTATATTGCGTATGCAAATGAGCTTTGGGGTGGACCGTCGCAAACTCACAAATATCTAACTGACTCAAACTCCGATTGGGGTCAACAGCTAAAGAGTGTCAAACGGTATCTTGACGCGCGTGGAGTGAAGGAGTGTTGGTTCCTGTATTTTGCGGAGGGTGTCGCCGAGCCGAGCTACTACGGCATACCGTGTAAACCTCTGCCGACGATTAATACTTTATGGCTAAATGTTCCGATCGACGTACCAACGACGATAAATGGACCCGTGCTGATTAGCGCCAGCAACTTGTCGGGGGTCGAATTCGGACCTGGCTCGCTTGATCCTTATGGACAGTTCAAGTCGCTTAAGCCGACGGCCGTGATCGATCAAGGTGTGTTCGTGTTTGACGGCAAGTTTGATATGCCTTTGGCTGCGGCGATTAGCAAAGTGCAGAAAGCACGGAATCTTGCGGAGGCAAAGCAACTGGACCAGGCATTGCAGGAAGCGCAGGCTGCAGTTGCATTAGCACCCGATTCAATACAGACCCAACTGGCGTTGGGAGACATTCTTCGTGCACTAGGCCAACCCGAACAGGCACGCACAGCTTACGAAAAAGCCCTTACGCTCGCGAAGACAATCGAACCCGAGTTTCAGATCCGCTCCGTTCCTGAGATTGAGCAGCGACTTAACTAATACAAATGCCTCGGAACGTACTGTAGGGGCGGCCCTCCGTGGCCGCCCTCGGTTGGGCTAACGGTATTCTAGAAGCAACGCCCTCGGGTTTGGCGAACACGCTTTAAACCGAGGGCGGCCACGGAGGGCCGCCCCTACAGTACGTTCCGAGGTGCGCTATTACTCATCCCTAAGCGAAGCCATGTCGATCGAGAAGCGGTACTTCACATCCGACTTCGCCAATCGGTCGTAGGCTTCGTTGATCTTCTGTATCGGAATGACCTCCACGTCAGAGATGAGGTTGTGTTCGCCGCAGAAGTCGAGCATCTCCTGTGTCTCGCGTATACCTCCGATCGCAGAGCCCGACAACTTGTGACGGCCACCGATCAATGAAAATGCCTTAACGTCGAGTGGCTGCGGTGGCGCGCCAACAAGCGTGAGGTTGCCGTCGCGCGCAAGCAGACTCAGATAACTATTGATGTCGTGTTGTGCAGACACGGTGTCGATAATAAAGTCAAAGCTACCGGCATGCTTCTCCATCTCATCTGAATTGCGAGACACAACGACTTCGTCAGCACCGAGTCGAAGCGCGTCCTCTTTTTTGTCAGGCGAAGTCGTAAAGACGACGACGTGTGCTCCGAGCGCATGTGCGATCTTCACACCCATGTGGCCCAATCCGCCAAGGCCAACGACGCCGGCCTTCTTTCCTTTAGTCACACCCCAGTAACGAAGCGGTGAGTACGTTGTGATACCAGCGCAGAGTAGCGGCGCGACTCCGGGCAGATCGAGATTCGCAGGAACGCGCAACGCGAAGTGTTCATCAACTACGACGCTCTCTGCGTACCCGCCATACGTCACACCACCGAGATGCTTGTCCGGATCGTTATAGGTGAGAATTCTGTTCGGACAGAACTGCTCGAGGTCCGCATGACATTCATCGCACGTAAGGTCTGCATCAACGAGACAACCAACGCCCACCAGATCTCCGAGCTTGTGCTTTGTGACGGCCGACCCAACTTCAGTAACGCGACCGACGATCTCATGTCCGGGAACAATCGGATACACCGTCGGCATAAACTCGTTCCACTCGTCGCGAACGGCGTGCAGATCCGAGTGACAGATGCCGCAAAACAGAATCTCAATCCGCACGTCGCGATCCGTCAGATCACGCCGCGGTATTTTACTGACAGCGAGCGGCGACGTGTTACTGGCAGCAGAATAAGCTTTCGACTGATACATGATTACAAACTCCTTTACCCGCAGACTACACCGATTGTTTGTCTAATCTGTGTGATCTGTGGATATGACGCCGAGTCGCATGGCGACTTTGACCAGATCGGCGACGGAGCCGGCTTTCATCTTCGACATCACCTTCCCGCGGTGAGCCTTGACCGTAATCTCGCTGATTCCGAGTTGTAGGGCGATCTGTTTATTCAACTTGCCCGAGACAACTAACCTCATGACTTCCTGCTCGCGAGGCGTGAGCGATGCGTAACACTCACGCAACGACTGTAGCTCAGCCGCATCGTTGAGCGTCGCCGCGCTGCGCGCGATTGCCTGGCGAATCGCTGTCAGCAACACCTCGTCGTCAAACGGCTTAGTCAGAAACTCGACCGCCCCTGCCTTCATCGCCTGTACCGTCATCGGAACATCGCCGTGACCGGTGATGAAGATGATAGGCATATCGATGCGATCGGATGCGATGAGCTTTTGCAACTCGAGACCGTTGAGATCGGGAAGGGAAACATCGAGGACAAGACAACTCGGCGTGAGCGGTCTCGGCCGCGCCAGGAATTCTTCCGCGGACGCAAACGTCTCTGCCTTCCAGCCCGCAAAATCGATCAGGAGTTCGAGCGATTCGCGCACCGATACATCGTCGTCTACAACAAAGACGATCGGTTTTTCCTGCGACTTCGTTGCTGAGCCCGCAGAAGTCATAAACGAAGCTTAACTCACACGCAATGCGGTGTTGAGTGCGGCAAGCAGATCTGTTTCAGTAAACGGCTTGAACAAACATTCGACGGCGCCCTGTGCAAGCAAGCGAGGACGCACATGCTCATCACGATGCGCTGTGATGAAAACGATCGGTATCTCCTGACGGCGAAGCGTCAATTCGCGTTGCAGATCTGGCCCGGTCATGCCGGGCATGGCGACGTCGAGTATCAGGCAATTGGTCTGACCCACCCAGTCGGACGAAAGGAAGTCTTCTGCCGACGAAAACGCCTGCGCGTCAAAGCCAAACTCCTTCAGCAAATCGGGCAACGACTCCCGCACCGACTCGTCATCGTCAACTACGGATATGAGTGGACGCGTATCCATTAGCCATGCCTCGCCGCTGCCGCATCAGCATACCGGGGAATCGAAAAGCAAAACGTCGCTCCCGGACCATCATTCGCCGTTGCCCACAAGCTGCCATTGTGCTTCTCAATGATGGAGCGACTCACTGAAAGTCCGATTCCCATGCCGTCGCTCTTCGTTGTGTAGAATGCATTGAATAGCTTGTTGATATTTTCAGGTTCGAAACCTTCTCCAGTGTCCTGCACACTCAGACGAACTCCACCATCGGAGTCTTGTCTCGTTCTGATCAATAACTGTCTCGGGCGATCGTCGACGCCGCGCATTGCGTCCGAAGCATTTCGAATCAAGTTTAGAACGACTTGTTGAAGCTGCACGCGATCGCCCGTGACAGCCGGAAGATCCCTGGCGAGTTCGACCCTCAGGATGATGCGGTTTCCCTGCAGTTCGCTCAGTGAAAGCGTGATCACCTCGCGCGTAGCGTCATTCAGATCCACTCGTTCAGTCACCGGCCCGTTGCTGCTGAATAGCGCGCGCAGCCGTGTGATGACGTCAGCCGCGCGATGGCCATCGCGAATCGTGCGGCGCACTGTTTCGCGTGCACCGTCGACGTTGGGAGGATCGGCTTCGAGCATGCGCATACACGTGCTGGCGTTGGTGATGATACCCGACAATGGCTGGTTCACTTCGTGGGTGATCGACGCCGTCAACGCTCCCAGACTCATCACCCGCGCTACGTGGGCCAACTCCGAACGCGCCTTGCCGAGCGCTTCTTCCGACCTGCGACGATCAGTCACGTCCTGGACCGCCCCGATGTATTCGATCTCACCATTCTCACTTCGCGTTTCGTGTGCAATCAGGTGCAAATACTTGACGGACTGATCCGGCATTAGTAGTCGATGTTCGTATTGAAAGTCGCTCGCAGCAGAACGTGCACGTTCGGTCATGTCGTGTAACAACGGAATGTCTTCGGGATGTACCCGCGTGCCGATCAGTTCGAGCGTCACGGTTTGTTTTGGATCAAACTCGAAGATGCGATAGAGCTGTTCCGACCAGGTGATCTCGTCCGTCGCCACACGCCACGTAAAACTGCCGATGCGACTCAAACGCAAGGCTTCCTCGGCGCGCCTGAGTCGTTCGCGGAGGTCCTGCGCGGACGGATTTTCCGGTTGGTCGGGCATGGTGGAAGGATGCCCCTGTCAGGCTCAAATGTCCATCATACCAAGGTATCGATCGATACTTTGGTCCAATAGATTCCCGTCGACGCTCGTGGTGTAATCCGCCCCACAAATATGTGTGAAACGGCAACTTCGAAGTTAAAGGTTTAAAAGGAGACGATCATGACCCAAACCACTGCTACACAAGCCACCGAGATGGCGCCCGACAAGACTGCGATTCGTCCGTTTCAGGTGAGTTTTCCGGACGCGGAACTTGCCGACTTACGCAGACGCATCGACGCCACCAGATGGCCGGAGAAAGAGACAGTCACAGATTCCACACAAGGCGTGCAACTCGCGACGACCCAGAAACTCGCACGCTATTGGGCGACAGAGTACGATTGGCGAAAGGTCGAAGCGAAGCTGAATTCTTATCCGAACTTCGTCACCGAAATCGATGGTCTCGACTTTCACTTCATTCACGT
>DATNFX010000315.1:0-13075 GCA_035606195.1 Pyrinomonadaceae bacterium | reverse complement strand
GATAGCCAATGGATGGATGCATCCAACCGATTCGTCAATCAATGTTGCAATCAGCCAGGGCCAACAGGAGCAGGCAAAACCTTTGAGTCTGGAGATTCCGGATGGTAATGGCGGCTGGGAAGTCGTCCGGTCAAACATGGGGTTTCCCGCGGGGCGCAAGAAAATCTGCCTGTTTGATCTGTCAAACGTCTTTAAATCTGGAATTCCGCGCCGGCTGCGTTTGCGAACTAATCTGGAGATTTATTGGGATTCACTGGAGTGGGCGACCGGTATTCCCAACGCCGAGCTCAAAACCGTGCGCCTGAATCCGGACGTAGCCGACCTACACCATCGTGGCTATTCTGTCATCAACCAAAGGAATGATTCCTCGCCAGAAGTCCCCGATTATAATCGCCTGTCCGGTTCAAAGCAGATCTGGCGAGATCTAATTGGATACTATACGCGGTTCGGCGATGTCCGCGAGTTGTTGCTGCGGGCGGACGATCGCTATGTCATCATGAATGCGGGCGACGAAATGTCGTTCCGGTTTGCAGAACAATCTGCGCCACCTGCCGGTTGGGTACGCGATTACGTGATAATTGGCGACGGTTGGATCAAGGACGGCGATTACAACTCTACGTTCTCCAAGACCGTGATGCCTTTGCCCTATCACGCCAAGAACGAATACACGACTCCGCCCACGCGGCTTGAGGATGAATGGGTTTATCGCAAGTATCCTGAAGACTGGCAGAATTACCACACGCGCTACATAACTCCTGTTGTATTTCAGAGTGCATTGAGGTCGTCGCAGAAGAAATGAGTGGTCGGAAGCTGGCGAGGATTGTTCTCGTTGTTGTGTTCGTAGGCTTAATCTCGGTGCCCCTGGTCATGAAAAAACTGGCCGCTCGCCGTGCACAAGCCAATGCGACTATTGGTGAAAAGGCAGCGCTGAACCGCTACGGGTTTCATCTCCAGGAAGTAGCAAAAGCTTCGGGAGTCAACTTCAAACACCAGGCGCCAACGTTGGACCACCGCCTGGATCACATCATGCCGCAAGTGGCTTCGATGGGCGCCGCTGTGTCCGTCGTTGATTTCAATCGCGATGGCTGGGCGGATCTCTACGTGACGAACAGCGGCGAGGGAAGTAAAAACGCACTCTTCAAAAACAATCACGACGGGTCGTTTTCCGATGTCGCAGCAGATGTCGGCCTGGCGGATCTGAATCAAGCAGGAACCGGCGTTTCGATGGGCTCGGTTTGGGGCGACTACGACAACGACGGCTACGAAGATCTGTTTCTTTACAAGTGGGGCAAGCCCGAGCTCTTTCACAACGACGGCGGCCAGAAGTTCACGCGCGTCACCGAGAAAGCCGGATTGCCTGCATGGGTCAACGCAAACACTGCGATCTGGTTCGACTACGATCGTGATGGACGATTAGATCTTTTCCTTGGCGGCTATTACTCAGAAGACGTCGATCTCTGGCACTTGAAGAACACGAAGATGATGCCGGAGAGTTTTGAGTACGCGAAGAATGGCGGGCGCAAGTATCTCTTCCACAATCTCGGCGACGGAGCATTCGAAGAAATCAGTCAGAAAGCAGGCATTGACACCCGGCGTTGGGCCTTAGCTGCAACTGTCGCGGATCTGCGCGGCTCAGGGCAGCAGGATCTCTTTATCGCCAACGATTACGGCATCTCTGAGCTTTACTTCAACGACGGCAAGCAGTTTCGCGAAGTTGGTAATGAGACAGGCGTGGGCTTTTCACCGAAGAGCGGCATGAACGCCTCCGTGGGCGATGTTCTCAATCAGGGGCGATTTGCGATCTACGTGTCAAACATCTCTGAAGAGGGTGTGCTGATTCAGGGAAATAATCTCTGGGTGCCCCGTGACGGAACAACCGGCGACGCGATCAAGTACGACAACCTCGCGCGCGAAATGGACGTGGAAATCGGCGGCTGGAGTTTTGGCGCGCAGTTTGGCGACATGAACAACGATGGCACTCTCGATCTTTATCTCGTCAATGGATACGTTTCCGCCGATCGCAATCAGAACTACTGGTACGACTTCTCGAAGATCGCAGGTGGTAACTCGACGATCATCTCCGACGCTGCGCATTGGCCGGCGATGGATGGTCGCAGCTTGTCTGGTTATCAACAGAAAAAAGTTTGGCTTAACGATGGGGCAGGCCGGTTTATTAACGTGGCGCAGGCTGTGGGAGCGAGCGATGTTTTTGATGGGCGTTCGGTGGTGATGGTCGATCTGTGGAATCGCGGCGTGCTCGACGTGGTGGTTGCAAATCAGCGAGGGCCGTTGCTGATTTATAAGAACCACGTGACACAAGAGAACAAGTGGATCGACTTTGAGCTCGAGGGCGCGACGAGTAATCGCAGTGCGATCGGCGCTGAGGTTCGTTTGTTTTGGGACAGTCACCAGCAGGTGCAGCAGGTTTCGGGAGGCAACGGCTTTTGTTCGCAAAGCCAGCGCCGCTTACACTTTGGCCTCGGCAAGAACCCGCAGATCGAGAAGGCCGAGATCCGCTGGCCGTCCGGGAAGATCGAGACACTTCAAAAACCAACTAGCGGACAGGTTTATAGGGTCAAAGAATCTGCGTAATCTGTGGATTGTTTAGATCGGTATGAGTGAGTCGACAATTCAACCCGTACGTGCAGCGACTCTTGACGTTCCGGTCAGCAGAGGAAGCTGGATTGGTCTCAACAATCGCTACATTCCTCCTCTGTTCATCACCTTCATACTGGTCGTCGGTCACCTGTTCTACGGGATTCTCGAGAGTTACGAGAGAACAGCGCTCGCGATCGTTTGTGCACTCGTAACCGAGCTGGTGCTGGGACGAATCTTTTTCGGCAAGTGGCTCAATCTCTCAAGTGCATACATCTCGGGCATCAGCGTTGGCATACTGCTACGGTCACCAGCGTTTTGGCCGTACGCGTTGTGCAGCGTGCTTTCGATCATGTCGAAGTATGTGTTGCGTGTGAAAGGCCGCCACCTCTGGAATCCATCGAACTTCGGCATTTGCGCCTTGCTGTTTCTCGCGCCCGAGACGGTCGCGGCGTTGAGTGTGCAGTGGGGAAACTACAAATGGCCGTTGCTGGTCATCTGGATTCTCGGCTCGGTCATCATCTATCGCGCTAAGCGAATTCACATCAGCGTTACTTACGTCGCGTCGTTTTTTGCGTTTGCTTTCCTGCGTAGCTGGATCACCGGCGATCCGTGGTTCGCGGAAGTCGCGCCGATCACCGGACCGATGTACCAGCTGTTCGTGTTCTTCATGATTACGGATCCGAAGACGACGGTGAAGTCGAAGAAGTGGCAGTGCGTGGTTGTATTTGTCGTGGCGTTCGTCGAGATGTTGTTACGCCTCAATCAGGTCGTGCACGCGCCGCTTTACGCATTGTTTCTCGTTGGGCCAGCAGCGATGTTGATTGAGATCTGGTTGGAGTCGCGGCGCGGTAAACAAACAGAAATTGGAAGTGAGCAAGGCACGATTGGCCAGAACTACAAGGTTGGATAAGACAAGCCAAAATAGAACAGGTCAGGAAGAGGGGCTTGCCCCCGCCGATAGCGAGCGGGGGCAAGCCGCCTTTCCTGACTTGTTCTATTTTTCGTTAATCTTATTGCTCGTTCTCTTTACCGCTTGCAAACAACCGGCAACAGTCACGCCTGCGGCTCCTACGAGCGAGACGGCTGCGGCGGTGGCTTCGCCGTCGCCAAGTCCGACGCCGCCACGCCCATCAGGACCCATCGAGTTCACTGACGTCACCGCCGAGGCCGGCATTCATTTCAAACACAACAGCGGCGCGTTCGGAAAGAAATACCTCCCGGAAACGATCGGCTCCGGTGGCGCGTTTCTCGATTATGACAACGACGGCTGGCAGGACATCCTGCTCGTGAACTCGATGGACTGGCCCGAGAACAAAAAGCGCAAGTCATTTCCGGCGCTCTATCACAACAACAAAGACGGCACGTTTACAGACGTAACGCAACAGGCAGGTCTCGGCGTGGAAATGTACGGCATCGGTGTCGCCGTCGCCGATTACGACAACGACGGCAACGACGATATCTACATCACCTGTGTTGGTCCAAATCATCTCTTCCGAAATCTCGGCGGCGGAAAGTTTGCTGATGTGACGGCGCGCGCGGGTGTCGGCGATCCCGGTTTCTCCACGAGTGCCGCCTGGTTTGACTATGACAACGACGGCAAACTAGATCTGTTTGTCGCCAACTACGTCGACTGGACCGTGCAAACCGACAAGTACTGCACGCTCGACGCAAAGAACAAATCGTATTGCACTCCACAAACGTATCAGGGCCAAAGCGCGTCGCTGTTTCACAATCGCGGCAATGGCACTTTCGAAAACGTAACCGCTAAAGCAGGCGTCAACGATCCCGCGGGTAAAACGCTCGGTGTCGCCCTCCTCGATTACGACGACGATGGCTGGATGGATCTCTTCGTCGCGAACGACACTGAACCAAACAAACTCTACCGCAACAATCACAACGGCACCTTCACTGACAATGCCGTGATTGCAGGCGTTGCTTTCAGCGAATCAGGCACAGCGCGCGCCGGAATGGGCGTCGACGCCGCCGACTACGATGGTTCGGGCAAACAGAGCGTCGTGATTGGTAACTTCACGAACGAGAGCATCGCGCTTTATCACAACGATGGTTCCGGATTGTTCACCGACGAAGCGCCGGCTTCCGGAATCGGCAAAGTGTCGGCGCAGTCGCTGACGTTTGCATGCTTCTTCTTCGATTACGATCTCGACGGGATGCTCGACGTCTTCGCCGCGAATGGACACGTTTCTGACGACATCAGCGTCGTTCAGCCAACGGTGAAGTATGCGCAGCCGCCACACCTCTTCCGCAATCGTGGCAAGAAAAAATTTGAAGAAGTAACAGCGAAACTCGGACGCGCGATGAATCGAGCGATCGTCGGACGCGGAGCAGCTTACGGGGATTTCGATAACGACGGCGATCTCGATCTTCTGCTTACGACAAACAACGGCCCCGCGCGTCTACTGCGAAACGACAATGCGAATCAGAACGATCTGTTGCGTGTGAAGACGGTAGGATCGAAGGCCAACCGCGACGGCATCGGGGCGAAGGTTGTTGTGAAAACGTCAAAAGGCAAAACGATCTTCGGGATGGTGCGAACCGGTTCGAGTTACTGTTCGCAGTCTGAATTGCCGCTGACGTTTGGTTTGGGTAAACCCGAAGAGGGAACAACGTTGACTCTTGAAATCAATTGGCCCGGCGGGCAGAAAGAAACGATCCCCAACATCAAACCCAATCAATCAGTTGTCGTGCTTGAAGGCAAGGGCCTCGCGACGCAGGAGCCAATCGTCTTCGTTCACACAGCACCGGCGCCATCGCCATCACCAACACAATAGGTCTTTTAAGTCCTATAGGACCTATTGTTTCTCTTTGCCTAACCGATCCGCGTCTTTCTTGATCAACCCGCTGAGCTGAATAAAACTCTCCAGATCGTGTTTCGCGCGCATTAAGCTTTGCGCGTCCACCGTGTTCGGATTCTCGATCATCGGATTCGTGATGAACGCGCGGATCTCCTTACAGAGCTTGATGAGCGAATCCTTGAACTCCGGCTCCGTCGTCACTTTCACCGGCTCATCTTCCGACTTCAAACCCAGCACGAGCGTCGATTGAACTCGACTTGCACGCTTCTTTATCTCCGCGGTTGCTTCCGAAACGAAGTGATAATCAATGGCATTTTTGGAGGAGATTGCGCGAACGATTTCGTTGTGGAGCGTTAAGATGCGTTTGAAGTCTTCGTCCGTCTGCGCCATCAAGGCTTCGATCTGACGGCGATCTTTTGGTGCGTCGGGCTGTGTGCCGAAGTTTCGGAGTTGGTACTCGCGCCGGCTCTCGTCTTGCTGACGCCTGCGCTCTGTGTTGGTTCTATCGACCGGAGGCGCGCTCTGGGAAAACACGGGAATCGCGAAGAGCAGGAGGGTGAGTGTAATTAAAAGTGAATGACTCGCAGTATGCCGACCATTCATATCAAACCTCCGATTTTGTGTGTGGGGAGTATACTCCCGATCTATGCGCAGAACACACCGATAATTCGCATGCGCTACAAAAGGTGTTGACGGATCGTTAGCTATGTACTAATTATTCTTATCGATTTCCCTGGTTGAATCTGGCCTGATCTTCTTGATCGACTACCTTCTCCTACCCGGCGAATGATGCTGGCAGCTTCGTGATGCGACGAATCGACTTAAAGAAAGCTAATGTGGCTCGTTCAAATACGATCCGCAATATCAATCGTCAGATCGTCCTGAACTATGTTCGCGAAAGAGGGCCGATCTCTCGCGCCGAAATCGCTCACGAAACCGCGTTGCAGCGTTCAACTGTCTCCTTGATTGTCGAGGAATTACGAGTCGAAGGTCTGATCGAGGAGCTCAGTGGAGAGTCAACCGGAGGACGCCCGCCGATTCTACTTTCACTCCGCACTGCGGACGCGGTGGCGATTGGAGTCGACCTCGGGACCACGCGCACGATCGTAGCGACAAGCGATCTCGCGGGTCGAGTTTTGGATCAGGAAGAATTTGAAACCGATCCTGATGCCACGAAGACGACGCAGGCAATCATCGATCGCGCGCAAAGACTAATCCGAAGAAACAAAGGCACGATCGAAGGTATCGGAGTCAGCTTGCCGGGACTCGTCGACCCGGACGGCACGGAATTATTCATTCCGACTTTCAACTGGCGCGACATTCCGCTTGCCCGAGATCTGAGTGAGGCCGTTGGATTGCCCGTGACGATGGACAACGACGCGAATGCTGCAGCTCAGGCTGAGTTGTGGTTTGGCCGTCCGGAAATTCGCGAAGTGCGGGATTTCATTCTGGTTTTGGTCGAAGGTGGCGTGGGCACCGGCATCGTTTTCGATGGCCAGGTTTATCGCGGCGACAACGGCTCGGCGGGCGAGTTTGGACACATGACGATCGGACAGGGCGCTCCGGTTGAGTGTGCTTCGGGAAGTCGTGAGTGTTGGGAAGCGTTTGCTTCCGAACGTTCGGCGCTGGCCCGTTTCAAGAATCTCTCCGGCGGCAGAAATGGAACGGCCACGAAAAACTTCGGTCACTTGATAGATCTGGCGCTGCGAAGTGATGGCGCTGCTCGCACGGCGCTCAAAGAAACTGCGAATTACCTCGGCATCGGCATCGCCAACCTTATTCGCGGTCTCGCGCCTCAGGCCGTCATTGTTGGCGGTCCGATTGTTCGCGCCTGGCCGGTCATCGAAACCGACATTCGCAGGAGTGTCGAAACGACGATTTGTCGTGGTCTTCCTTCCACCAGAATCATCGCCTCAACCCTCGGTCCGGAGCCTACCCTGATGGGCGCTCTGAGTCTTGTCCTGGCGAGCAAGTTCGCCTCCGCTTCAGTGACCTAAGTCACCGACCTTTTGTCTAGTGCCTGAACAAAGCTCCTCCCGGCTTTTGCCCGGCTATTGAACAAAGCTCTCGATAAAATGGGCTATTTGCCCAAACACCCTACACAAAAAACAAAAAGTTCTTGACAAGAAATTGGTTTGGTATTAAATGCTTTTGATAACCACTGCAACAAAGTGCACTCAAAGTAACAGACTTAAAATAAAGATTTACTCACAAGGGTATCGGGCAACTGAAAAGTTCGTGATTCCGTAGCGGAAATACCGAGGAGGTGTTGTATGTCGCTTAGGTCTTGGATGCAGGCTTCATTGCTCCTGTTATGTGCCGGTCTGCTGGTTGGCGTGTACGCACAATCAGCCACCACAGGAACCATCACAGGAACTGTGAGAGACCCACAGGGTGCGGCTGTGCCAAAAGCAGAGGTGACGATCACGGAAGAGAAGACCGGAGCAGTCGCGCGTACAGTCACCGCAACTGAAGACGGTTTCTACACCGCAACCAGCTTGCCCGCTGGTACCTACTCAATCAGTACTGCTCCCACCGGTTTCAAGAAGAGTGTCACGACAGGCGTCGATCTTCACGTCAACGAAAACAAAACCGTGAATCTCGAATTGCAGGTCGGCGCAGTAACGGAAACTGTGACGGTCACGAGCGAAGCGGCGCCGGTCGAACTGCGAAGCGGCGAAGTGAGCAGTTTGATCAACGAGAAGCAGGTAACAGAGTTGCCGCTGAACGGTCGCAACTATGCACAGCTTGCTTTGATGGTTCCCGGCGTTTCTCCTGTAACGCAGGCAGGCGCGGGGGGCGCGTTTGCAACTCGCGGAACCGGACTGAATGCCGGTGTTGACATGGCTGTCAACGGTAACCAGTCAAACACGAACCTCTGGACCGTAGACGGCGTCAACAACATGGACGTCGGTTCGAACCGCACGTTGCTGGTGTTTCCGTCGGTTGATTCGATTCAGGAATTCCGTGTTGAGCGCAACAGTTTCAGCGCCGAGTTTGGACAAGCGCAAGGCGCGGTAGTCAACCTGATTACCAAAGGCGGCGGCAATGAATTTCATGGTTCCGGATTTGAGTTTTTCAGAAACGACTCACTGAACGCGAACAACCTGTTTTTGAACCGCGCTGGTCAGCCGAAACCGCAGTTGGAATACAACAACTTCGGTGGTAACTTCAGTGGTCCAGTTATCAAGAACAGAGCGTTCTTCTTCTGGTCGGAAGAGTGGCGACGTGAACGCCGCGGCCAGGTGCTTTCAGCGCATGTGCCGACAGCAGCCGAGAAGGCAGGCGATTTCAGCGGCGCTTTGACAGGAGCCGTACCGCATATTCCAGGCAGTTGTCATGACGTGGCGAATCCTAATGCCCCGCCAGCCACCATCACTGTTTGCGATCCGTTCCCTGGCAACAAGATTCCGACTGCCCAACTGAGTCCGGCCGGACTGGCCTTCGTCAAACTCTTTCCGAATCCAACCGGACCGGGTGTCGGTGATTTCAATTCGTCAACGCTGCAGCCGATCGACACGCGACAGGATTCAATTCGCGGTGATATCACCATCAATGACAAGACGAATTTGATGGTGCGTTACATCAATGAGAAGTGGACGCACCTCGGCGCTACCGGAAACTTCTGGGGCGACTCTGCATATCCAACCCTGGCGTCTGACTGGAACCAGCCGAGCCACAGTTTTGTCGTTAAATTGACAAATACCCTGACGTCAAAGGCTGTCAACGAATTCCAGTTCTCGATCGCGGGTAACGACATCATCATCACCACCTCGCCTGAAACTCAGGCGCTGCAGGATGAAATCGCTTCTAAAATTCCGACGGTCTTCCCGCATGGTGGGGATGGATTGATTGGTGGCACGGTGCCGTCGTTGTTCTGGGGCGCGGGTGGATACTCGAATATCTGGCACCAGGCACCCTGGGCCAATCGTGAAGATCTCTACATCTGGAAGGATGACTTCTCTCTCGTCAGGGGTTCACACGAGTGGAAATTCGGCGGCCTCTTCAGCCACAACTTCAAGGATGAGCCGGGTAACGGCGCGGGCGGTGGTAACCAGCAGCTCACCATCCAGGGCTGCGGTGAACAGACTGGTCACTGCATTGCCGACCTGTTACTCAAGGACACAGTTCTTCTTAACTACACCGAAATCGCGACCACAGAAATTGCTGAAGGACGTTGGCGTGATACCGAGTTCTACGCAAACGACACCTGGAAGCTGCATCCGCGCGTATCGTTGACGATGGGAATTCGCTACTCAACATTTCCGCCTGCATGGGAGAAGGACAATCGCATTTCAAACTTCTTCCCGTCACTCTACAACGGAGTTGACTTCAACACCGGCTTGGTTACTTCGGAAGAAGGCCAGCAAATGGGTTTACCGCGGTCACTCGTTAACACCTACAAGCAAGGCTGGCAGCCTCGTGTTGGTATTGCGTGGGATGTCTTCGGCTCCGGTAAGACGTCTGTCAGAATCGGTTTCGGCCGTTACATGAGCCGTTCACAGGTGATTGAAGATCTTCTTCGTATGACGGCCAACCCACCATGGACCACCACAGTCAGTGCCGGTTCGGGCTGGAATGGCGCCGGTACGACACTCGCCAACTGCCCGACTTGTCGCAGTCTCGATACGATCAATCCGGGACTGAAGAACAACGTTGCCGGTGTAAATGCGAATGCCGGCTTTAATGCGGTTGATTTGAACTTCAGACCACCGGAGAGCTACCAGTGGAACCTGACCATTTCACATCAACTGACGAACGACACGGTGCTTGATGTTTCGTACATCGGTAATCACGGTCTGCACATCTGGCGCCGGAATGTGAATCGTAATGACATTCCACCCAATCAGGTATGCAGAGGCGCAGCATGCGATGGCAGCAATCGTGACGCGCGATTGCAGATCTCGCGTGCGTCACTTGGAGTAACCAGCAGTCCAGTCTTCAGCGACCTTGCTGGTCAATTGATTGCAGACAATCGTGTGTTGCGTAATGTCGGCAGCATCCAAACTGACGAGTCGGATGGCAACTCCAGTTATCACTCGATGCAGTTGTGGCTCAATCGCCGCTTCAGCAAGGGCCTGCAGTTCCAGGCCGGATATACATGGTCACACACGATCTCCGATGTGGCCTTAACATCGTTCACAAACACAACCAGCGATCCGTTTAACTTCGACAGTGATAAGGGTGATGCGGATCTCGATCGCAGACATACGTTCGTCGCTAATATGGTCTACCAACTGCCGCTGTTCAAGCAGTGGGGCAAAGCGGCTGAATATATTCTCGGTGATTGGCAGTTGAATACGATCGCATCCTACTTTGGCTCGACACCGATCGACATCACCACAGGCGCCAATACTCTTGGTACTGCGAGTGCCGTGGGGCAGCGTCCGAATTACACCGGAGCGCCGCTTTACCTGAACACTAGTGACAACACGTTCCACCTGAACCCAGCGGCGTTTGCGCGACCTGCGCCAGGCCAACTCGGCACGCTCGGTAAAGGTGCTGTGCGTGGGAAACCGATCACAAACATCGATTTCTCCCTCTCGAAGAATTTCAGATTTAAGGAACGATACAGATTCCAGTTCCGTGCGGAATTCTTCAACGTGTTCAACCACCCGAACTTTGTCGGGTTCGATACCGACATTCGAAACTCCACGTTTGGTACGCTCAACACGATAACGACCCCGCGTGAGATTCAACTCGGGTTCAAATTTAACTTCTGATATACTCCCCAAAGTCTGAACCAGGACGAAGTGCTGAGTGATTTTTCACTCAGCCTTCGTCTTCTTTTTCTTTCAATCTGTGTAATCTGTGGATGGTTCTTGGGAGTCGGCGTTAAAGATGTACCTGCGGTTGGCCTCCATTTCTCTCCTGTCACTTCTCTTCTTTTTTCAATCGCAGGGCGATCTGTTTCGTAAACACTACGAAGCAGCGAATGCAGCTCATCGGGCTGGAAACTACGCCGCCGCCGAAGCGGAATTCAAAGCCATTCTCGCTGAGTCGTATGAGCGACTCGGCAAGATCTACTCGGCCCAGGGTAAATATCAGGCATCAATCGAAGCGTTTGAGTCGGCTGGCGCAATTCGTCCGAGTGCAAACGATGTATTGATTGATTGGTCGATTGCTTACTTTCACCTGGGCCAATACCAGAAAGCAATCGAGCCACTACAGCGCGTCATCGCTGCTGAGCCACGGAATCCTGCCGCGCACCACATGCTTGGCAAAACCTGGTTCATGATGGGTGAGTTTGAAAAGGCAGGTCGCGAGCTCGAACAGACCTTGAAACTGACGCCCGCCGATTACGATGCTGAGTACACACTCGGACTCAATTTTCTGAAGCGCAAAGACGTCGCACAAGCGCGACAACTCTATGAGCGTATGGCCGATCGTCTGGGAAATCGTCCGGCGTTGCGTGTACTCATCGGACGCGCCTATCGAGAAACCGGCTTTCTTCCTGAATCGATCGAAGAGTTCAAAAAAGCCATCGCGCTCGATCCGAAGTTTCCGCGAGTTCACTACTATCTTGGTCTGACATACTTATATAAGGACGGCGCCGCCAGAATTCCCGACGCGATGGAGGAGTTTAAGATCGAGTTAGCTGCGAATCCCGATGAATACTTCGCCAACTTCTATCTCGGCATCCTCTACATCATGGATCGAAAATTTGAGCCTGCGATCGCGCTACTCGAGAAGGCCACCAGCAGGCAGCCCAACAATCCCGATCCCTTTTTTCATCTCGGCCAGGCATACCAGGGCGCCGGCAAACACAAAGAAGCAATCGAAGTGCTTCAGAAAACGATCGCACTCAATCCGTCGCTCGCACACAACGACTACCAGGTGACCACAGCACACTACCGGCTCGGCCAGTCGTTGTTGAAGGTCGGCCGCACCGAAGAAGGTCAGAAGGAGTTGCAGATCTCTGCCGACTTGAAGTCGAAAGGTTTCAAGCTCGACGAGAAGAAGGTTGGCGCTTTCTTGAATGGAAGTAGCTTGCCCGATCAAAACAGCAACACGGAATTGGTCAAAGCCGAAGGTGTGGTCGCCGATCCAGTCGAACTCGATCCGGCAACTGCAGAGAAGCTCAAAAATGAAGAGACGTATTACACGAAGGTAGTGGCGGCCGGTTACAACAGCATCGGTTTGCTGCGTGCCGAGCGTCAGGATTTCAAAGAAGCGGCGATACGGTTTGCCCTCGCCGCAAAATGGAATCCGAATCAGGAAGGCCTCAATTTCAATCTCGGTCTCGCGAACTACAAATCCGAGCAGTACAAGGACGCGATTCCGGCGCTCGAAAAGGAACTCAAATTAGATCCCGCAAACATCGCCATCAAACAGTTGTTGGGCCTCAGTTACTTCATGACGAATGAGTACGGGAAGGCGGCGACTTTGTTGACCGAAGTCACTGCGGTGAAGTCTAAGGATGCGGCGTTGTACTATCCGCTCGCGCTTTCACTGTTGAAGGACGGTAAGCTCGACGATGCAAACCGTGTCATTCAGCAGATGGTTGCAGTTGGTGAAAACACTCCGCAGCTTCATATTCTGTTCAGTCAGGCTCAGTACGAACGTGGCGAGGTCGACAAAGCTCTCGAGGAGTTGCAGAACGCACTGGGGCTCGATGAGAAGGTGCGCCTGGCCCACTTCTACATGGGTTTGATTCATCTCAA
>DATNFX010000314.1:0-11442 GCA_035606195.1 Pyrinomonadaceae bacterium | reverse complement strand
GCCATCTCCACTCGCTCGATTCCTGGCGTCGGGTTGGTTGGATTGTTACCCCAGGTCTATCAGCGCGCCGCTTGTATGAAACGTACAACTCCCACTTTTTCTGCACTATAGCTTGCGCTGCTAAACGGTGTCAAACTTTTGCTTCTCAAAAGATCAGCGTCTCTTGCTTCTTGCCGCCCGCGGTGGTACGTTGACGCCACAGTGACCCGATACAGTCGCTTTTAATCTTTACAACCAAGACTAAAGTGAGGACAAAGAGATGGCCCTGGAAGCACTCGGAATGGTTGAGACCAAAGGATTCGTGGGTGCAGTTGAGGCCGCCGATGCGATGGTCAAAGCAGCGAACGTGCAACTGCTTGGGAAAGAGTATATCGGCGCCGGATATGTGACGATCTTTGTGCGCGGTGATGTTGGTGCCGTGAAGGCGGCGACCGATGCAGGCGCGGCGGCAGCGCGAAGAGTTGGCGAACTCATCAGCGTCCACGTCATTCCGAGACCACATGCTGAAGTTGAGCGCGTGCTTCCCGTCAACGGGCGCACCGGTCTGAGTCCGGATGAGCAGGCGCTGCAAGGTGGCGCGCGCGGACAGTTGGGCCAGGGCGATCAGGGACGATCGCTGGGCGCCGGCACGCGTGAAGCGAACAAAGAGCGCGCGAGATAATTGCCAATTGCCGATTTCCAATTGCCAATTTAGTGGTTAGCACGCCTTGGTTAATCAAATTGGCAATCGGCAATTGGAAATCGGCAATGAGAGGTTGTCATGTCCGTCGATAAAGATCTAGTTTCAGTGCAGCAGGCGCGCGATCTGGTGGAGGCGGCGCACCGCGCGCAGGCTCAAGTGGCCGAGTTCGATCAGGCAAAGATCGATCGGATCTGCGAAGCGATGGCTCGGGCCGCCTTAGCTGATGCGGCACGACTCGGAGCAATGGCCGTCGAGGAAACCGGATACGGAGTTCCCTCCGACAAGCAGGAAAAGAATCGTTTCGCCGCCGAGGATGTTTGGAACTATTTCCGCGGTTTGCGCACGAAGGGAATTGTTTCCGAAACGAAAGACGTTGTAGAGATCGCAAGCCCGCGTGGCGTCGTAGCCGGCATCATTCCTTCTACTAATCCGACTTCAACTGCAATCTTCAAGATCTTGATCGCGATCAAATCGCGTAACACCGTGGTGCTCTCACCGCATCCATCGGCTGCCAGGTGCATCAACGAGACAGCGCGCGTTATGCGCGACGCCGGAATCAAGGAAGGTTTACCCGCGGATGCGATCGGTTGCATGACGACCGCGACGATCGAAGGCACCGAAACCTTGATGAAGCACAAGCAGACGGCCGTGATTCTCGCCACCGGCGGTATCGGTCTCGTGCGCGCCGCCTACTCGTCCGGTAAACCGGCGTTCGGTGTTGGACCAGGCAACGTGCCCGTTTGCGTCGAGAGAACTGCGGACGTGCCGAAAGCGGTGCAGGATATTTTGACAGGTAAGTGTTTTGACAACGGAACAATCTGCGCTTCCGAGCAGGCCGTGGTTTGCGACGCGCCGATCGAACAGGCAGTTCGCGAACAGTTCAAACTCCAGGGTGCGCATTTCCTCTCGGCATCTGAAGCAGATCAACTCGCAAGGGTCGTCGCGACTCCACAGCGTTCGCTCAATCCCGCGATCGTGGGCAAGTCGGTTGAAGTGATTGCTAAGATGGCCGGTATTACTGTGCCGCCGGGAACGCGTTGTCTGCTCGCAGACGTTGCCGGTGTCGGACGCGACCATCCGTTGTCGATGGAAAAACTCTCGCCGATTCTTGCTTTCTACGTTGTTGACGGGCTCGAGAAGTGTGCGCAACGCAGTAAGGAAGTGCTGGGGTACGGTGGTATGGGCCATACCGCTGGCATTCACACTCGCTCGCGCGAAGCAGCCGTGAAATTCGGTGCTGAGATGCCGGCCTCGCGAATCACGGTGAACACGCCCACAACTCACGGCGCAATCGGGTTCTCGACAGCGCTGCCGCCGTCGATGACGTTGGGCTGCGGTTCGTGGGGTGGCAACGTCACGTCTGACAACGTGTCGCCGCTTCATTTGATGGACATTAAGCGGGTCGCATTTGAAACCAGACCAGTGAAGAGCGCGCGTCCGGCCGTGGCGACGCAAAAGGTTGCGCAACCGATGGCGGCAAAGGAGCCGGGTGTAGCGGGGGGCAAGATCGATCGGCAGGAAATTGCCGCGATAGTCGATCGGTTTCTGGCTGGTAAGCGTGTCGAACCTTCTTCGTCACCGCTGCCGTCACCTGCGATCGAGAATGAAGCAGGCAGCATGTACACGGCTCCGCCGCCGAAGCCGGCACCACCTCCGCCCGCGCCTGCGCCACCAGCAGCCAAACCATCGACGAATGGTGCGAAGGCTGTCGATTTTGTCAGTGAAGACGACGTGCGACGCGCGATACAGAAGGGCGAGAAGATCTACATCAACGGACGAACGATCATCACTCCCGCGGCGCGTGATATGGGCGAGCCGGGAGAAGTCTTCGCGAAAGTTTGATCATCCACAGATTACGCAGATTATTTTTCTGTGTAATCTGTGGATACTGCTTTTATGTTTTTAGGAAAAGTCGTAGGCACAGTCTGGTCGACGAAGAAGACGCCCGATCTCGAGGGCGTCCGGTTTTTGATTGTTCACCCGTACGATCTCGACAAAGAGCCGACGCGCAACATCGTCGTCGTCGCTGACAGGCTTGGCGCGGGAACCGGCGAGATGGTGATGTGCGCTTTCGGGAAGGCTGCCCGGTCGGCCATTGGCAATCAGGATATGTCGATCGAAGCCGCGGTGGTCGGTATCGTCGATCGCGTCGATATCAATGACACTCTCTCGGATGAAATGCGCGAGGCGGCTCGCCGTCTCGTCGGCGAAAACGGCAGACCCTAACTTACACACCTGATCACCCATCACTCTTCCCATGGCCAATGAAGACCTGATTTACCGAATCACCCGAGCGGTTTACGATCGTCTGGGCGGTGCGGTCGACGACGCCACGGTCGAGCAGTTGGTCACTGATATTTACAAACAGGTTTCAGGCACGAATAACAATCGCACAGCGCCGGCTATCGATCGGGGCGGCGCGGCACAGATGAGTTCGGGTGAAGGATCTTCCGACCGAATGGTGATTTCCGTGTTTGGGTTGGACCATCCCGGTATTGTCGCCGGTGTTTCGCAGATTCTCGCAGAGGCCAGTTGCAGTATCATCGACATCAATCAAACAGTGGTGCAGGGAAAGTTTGCGATGGTGATCATTGCCGATACGGCGCGCGCGCTTGAGACTACTGCAGAGTTAAAAGATCGTTTGCGACTCGCGGGGCAGAACCTTGGGGTGAATATCTATGCGCAGCGAGAGGATCTCTTCAACGCCATGCACCGAATCTAGTTGGATCCTGTGAAGCATATGTCTGAACCGGAAATTGACCGTCGATGCACATTTTGTGGCGTATCGGTGCGGAACCATGCGATGTTCTGTCCGCAGTGTGGGAATCCAATCAAAACTCAGCAGTCAGCGCCAACCAGCATCTCACTTTCCGACACGATCATCGATACAGCCCCGGCAGAAACGGCGAAACCTGATCTCGCCGCGACGCAACCACTGAGTGCCGTCGCGTCGCCACCCCCTATGCCTGTGGTTCCGAAAGCGACTGACCATAGTGTCCGCGGTCGCGTGGAGCACATACGAAAAGTTTCGAGCGTCGTGATCGATCAGGCCGCGTACGATCCGAGCCTGCGCTTTCTGCTTGTCGCGGCGGCGTTCTTTATTCTCTTCCTCGTTCTGCTGATCCTGAGCAAAGTAATCGGATAGATGGAATACACCCAGGCCGAGATTCTGCAGACAGTCGCGATGACCGAAATGGAGCATCTCGACGTCCGCACAGTGACGCTGGGTCTGAGCCTGCTCGACTGCACGAGCGACTCGATGTCGGGAGTAGCGCAGAAGGCCGGCGACAAGATTCGCGCCGTTGCTGCTCGACTCGTGCCGACAGTGGATGAGATTGGTGAACAGTTTGGGATCAGAGTCGCCAACAAGCGTATTTCGATAACGCCGGTGTCGCTGATTACCGAAGGCCTCCAGGGAAACGTGGTCGAAGTTGCGCGCGCAATCGACGACGCGGCGGGCACAGTCGGCGTCGACTTTATCGGCGGCTATTCTGCGTTGGTCCAAAAAGGGGCGACGCCTTCGGAGATCAGGTTTCTCAACTCCATTCCCGAAGCACTCTCGACGACTAAGCGTCTGTGTTCGTCAGTCAATGCCGCAACCACTCGCGCCGGTATCAACATGGACGTCGTGGGTCACATCGGACGAATCATCAAAGACGCGGCCGAGCGTACGCGTGATCAGGGCGGATTGGCATGTGCGAAATTCGTGTGCTTTGCAAATGCTGTTGAAGACAACCCCTTCATGGCCGGCGCCTTCCACGGCGTGAGCGAAGCCGAAGCCGTCGTGAACGTCGGTGTCTCCGGACCAGGCGTCGTCAATCATGCCGTACAACACGCGGGCAGAGATCTTCCGTTGCAGGATCTCGCCGAGACGATCAAGAAACTCTCGTTCAAGCTCGCGCGCGCGGGCGAACTCGTGGGCCGTGAAGCCGCGCGTCGACTCGGTATTCCTTTCGGCATCATCGATCTCTCATTGGCGCCTACGCCGGTTCCCGGTGACTCAGTCGCCAACATCATCGAAGCGATGGGCTTCGAACGCGCGGGCACTCATGGAACGACTGCGGCGCTCGCGCTTTTGACTGATGCGGTGAAGAAGGGCGGCGCGATGGCGAGTGGCTCTGTTGGTGGAATGAGCGGAGCGTTTATTCCGGTTTCGGAAGATGCGGGAATGATCGAAGCCGCGCAGCTGGGAGCGTTGTCTCTCGCAAAGCTCGAAGCATGGACCAGTGTGTGTTCGGTCGGCATCGACATGGTAGCTGTGCCCGGTTCCACACCCGCGGAAACCATCGCGGCGATCATTGCAGACGAAATGGCGGTGGGTGTCATGAACAACAAGACCACTGCCGTGCGGATCATTCCGGTTCCCGGTCGCGACGTTGGGGAAATGGTAGAGTTTGGTGGATTGCTTGGCAGCGCGCCGATCATGCCGGTCAACGCCTTTTCGGCAGCGGCCTTCATTCGCCGAGGTGGCCGCATCCCCGCCCCGATCCACTCACTCCGAAACTAGCCACAAAAGGCACAAAATGCACAAAATGGTTTCAGCTGATTTTTTGTGTGCCTTTGTGCCTTTTTGTGGCTAATATCTTGTGGTTAATGGAGGAGCGCTAATGCCTGAAGCACTCGGAATGATCGAATGTCGCGGCCTGGTGGCAATGATCGAAGCTGCGGACGCGATGGTGAAGTCTGCGAATGTTCGTCTCGTGGGCTGGGAGAAGATCGATGCTGGTCTAGTGACGGCCATTGTGCGCGGCGATGTTGCGGCTGTTCGTAGTGCGGTCGATGCCGGCGCCGCGGCTGGAAAACGAGTCGGCGAGGTAGTGGCAACACACGTCATTCCTCAACCACATTCAGACGTCGATCTCGGATTACCCGTTTTGCATACTGGCGAAACCACTCGCAAAAAGATTAGTGGTTCCGTCAAAGCCAGAGACTAAAATGCCACGCAAGAGAAATAAACTAAGTGAATTCCTCGAGAAGTTTTCACATCAAGCCACGAGAGCAACCGGAACCTCCCTCGCCTTTGTCTTCGCTGTTTTGGTGATTGTAGTTTGGGGCCTTACTGGTCCACTTTTTCATTATTCCGACACGTGGCAGCTCGTGATCAATACCGGAACGACGATCGTGACTTTTCTGATGGTCTTTCTGATTCAACGGGCGCAGAACAAGGATGCGCTGGCGCTCCATCTCAAGCTCAACGAGATCGTCGCGGCACTGGAAGGCGCGAGCAACCGTCTGATTGATGTAGAGGATTTGAGTGAGCCGGAGATCGATGCGCTGCGCAATCACTACAAGAGGTTAATCGAATTGGCACGAAAGGATGATGTTCTCACCACGACGCATTCGATCGAGGAAGCAACCACGAGGCACGGAACGAAGTACAAGAAGAAAGCCACAGATAAGACGGATAAGAAAAAATAGATCAGCGCTGATCTGTGTTACGGTTTTTTGATCGGCGTGCTGGTGGCCGGCATTCGCACCGCCGGTGGTCTAATAGAGGCGCCCGAGTCCTTGCGCGCCAAACGCCCGTTCCTCGTCAGCGCAATTCGTTTCTCAGAATCGGAAGGTTGGTCCACGGAGACTTTGATCGCCCGATAGCTACCGTCCTGAGCCTTGTTAGTTGGATTGTAGGCAATCACGTATTGCGTGCGCATATCTCGCACAATCTCATTCGCGATCTGCGGCAACTCCGAAATAGATTCGGGAAAGAACGCGCGTCCACCTGTTTCGCTCGCGAGTTTGTTGATCAGGCCCACAGCTTTCTCGCGCGGGCTCTTGCGAATAAAGCCGGCTTCTTTGTCGAGCTCGTTAACGAAACCAATCACGTAGATTTGAACGTCTTCTTCGCGCAAGCGCGCAAAGAGCTGTTCCGGTTTGTAGAAGCTGCTTCTGTCTTCGCCGTCAGTAATTATGATGAGCGCGCGCCGCCGGCGATCGTTCTCATCGTTTTTCTTGTACTCGGAGACGTGCTCGGCTGAAAGATAGACCGCGTCTATGACTGCCGTCTGGCCGCCCTCAACATAAAGATTGTCGAGAGCATCCATCAACAGGTCTTTCTTGTCGGTGAAATCCTGTTCCGTTTGAATCTTGTCGCTGCTGATGAACCGCACCAGAAAAGTCTCGTCGCCGGGCTTGTTGCTGTTAACGATTGTCTTGCCCGCGTCGATGACGCTTTGAATCTGCGAACGAAGCGATGCCGATGTATCCACTGCCAGGCCGTAACTGATCGGAACTTCCTCGCGCGTGAATGTTTCGATTGTTTGAGGCACGCCGTCTTCGTAGATGTGAAACTCGCCTTTGGTCACGTTGCCAATCGGCTTGTTGTTACGATCGATGACCCGAACGTGTAGCTGGACTAACTCCGAGTTGATCTTAATAATGCTGTCAGGATCGAGGACCTCAGGCGGCGTCGGAGTTGGAGTTGGCTTGAGCTTAGGTGGCGGTGGCGGTTCGCCCAGTGTTGGTGCGATGCGATCGGTCTGTGGTCTTTGTGTTTGGGGAGTTGGCGAAGGCGCCGCAGTCGCTGCCGGTTTAGCCGGAGTTGTTGCGGGTGGTGTCGGAGTTGCTGCGGGAGTCGCGGTGCTGCGCGGCCGATCCTGGCCACTAGTTGCAAACACACTGGAGCCAAAGATCAGTCCCGAGAGTACTAAGCCGCAGACCACAATTATCCCGGTCTGCCTGAGATTCTGCTCACTAAACAATCTAAAAACTCCTCAAACGCGCAAGGCTGGGGCAAACGGCGCTGCCGATAATCGCAGCTGCCCGACGCACACCTCCAAAGATGCCGGGGAAGTGAACCCGCGTTGCCGGAAAGGCCTGCTTTTTGAACACTAACGCGCGCCGGCCGTGGCGTAATAGCCTTCCTTGGAACGAACAAACAGCCGCGGCAGCCCGCGGGGCGGCGTCACTTTTACCTTTACCCGATGCCACTTGCCGTCGTTGGCAAAGGTCTCGGGTTTGTAACCGATAGAGTACTGGTGCCGCAACTCCAGGGCAATCTGTTCAAAAATGTCGTCCATTTCGGCCGCGGAACGCGGAAAGAACGCTTTGCCTCCGGACACGCCGGAGAGCTCATCGAGGATTCCCTGGCCTTCCATCCCCATCGCGCTGCCGGCGTCGCTGCCACTCAGAATGCCGATCGCGTAGAGCGTCACGTCCGACTCTTTCAAAAGCTTTCGAAGTTCATTGAACGTGTAGCGGGAATCGTTGTCCTGGCCGTCGCTGATGAGAAGCAAGGCCCGTTTCGGATGTGCTCCGCGTTGGACTTTTTCCACGCCCAGGTAGCAGGCGTCGTAGAGAGCGGTTTGGCTCTTGGTCTCGACGAAAGTCAGTTTGTTTAGAATAGAGTCGCCGTCGCGTGTTTTATCGAGCAGTAGCTGAGCGCGCGAATTAAACGCAATTAGGAAATACTCGTCAGAGTCGTGGCTCGTTTGTATGAACTTGCTCAGCGCGTCGCGAGCGCGCTTTACCTTGTCGCCGCTCATCGACCCCGAAACGTCGAAAATCACTCCGACGGAAACCGGTGAATCGTCGTCGCTGAAAAAAGTGATCTCCTGCTGTTGCTTGTTGTCGAAAACGGCAAAGGCGCCTTTGCTCAAACCTGAAACGTAGCGTCCGTAGGTGTCAGTGACGGTTACTGTCAGGGTGATAAGGTCGGTGTTAGTGATTAACGAATGATCGTCAAGTTCGGAGCCAAGCTTCTTTTGTTCTTTCTGATCTTTCGACGCAGGTGAAGGCGTTTGCGTAGGGGCGGCGGCAGCAGGTTTACTCTGAGCAGGCTCCTGACTCTTCACTGCCACACATAAGAAAACTGTGACAGTAAGTAACGCAATGGAAGCGGCCGTTAACTTGGTGGTGTAACGAGTCGGTAAATACATGTCACCCCCGGGCTACAGTTCGGTGATTCTACTTTTTTAGTACCGGTCAGGGCTCGAAAGGGAACTGTCAACACAGATGCTCGTTTAGGAACGAGTGATGCCCGACTTTTCAAATCCGGAGCATGAAATGTTCACGGGGAGACGGCCGCGCGCGTTTCAGTTTAATTGCTGTGTTGGCACGGCCATTCTAGGACAGGCGCTCGCCGGGCGCAAGACTTTCGGGGGAATCGTATCCACAGATTACGCAGATTCTCTAAATCAATCTGTGTAATCTGTGGATAAAGGATCTCGACTTAGGGCACTACCGGGGGAATACTTTCGACGAATCATAGGTCCTATAAGTCGTAGAGGACCTATTTCCTTTTGGACACTGATGAAACTTCTGGTTAGGCGGCGCGTGAGATATACTCCCGGTCATTCTCAAGTCGGGTAAATCCAGATTATGGCTGAGTTTATTTGCAGATTGGGAACGCCTGCCGGCGAGGTTGTAACTCGTACGGTTGAGGCGTCAGGCATCCACGAGGCACGAGCGCGGCTCGAGCGTGAGGGATTCCGTGTTTTCAACGTCAGCCCGCCGCGCACCTCGGGCGTTTCGGCCTTGACACGTTTCGGCAGGCCGGGCGCACATCCCAAAGTCAAAGCCAACGACTTCCTGCTCTTTAACCAACAGCTTGCCGCCTTGGTACGCGCGGGCATACCGATTCTTCAGGCCATCTCGATGCTGCGCAAGCGAGCCGCGTCTGCACGACTGCGAGGTGTGCTGGGCGACGTGGAGGAGAAAATCCGCGGCGGCGACGCTCTCTCGCAGGCTTTTGCTGCTCAGGGCAGCATCTTCCCACGCATCTACACTGCTTCCATTCTGGCCGGTGAACGCTCGGGCGCGCTCGACGACGTGTTGAGTCGATACGTGACTTACATGCGGCGCAACGTTGCTCTGCGACGAAAAATTCGCGGCGCTCTGGCGTATCCGCTGTTTTTGCTTTTTGCTTCGGGCTGCATGGTCACGTTCCTGACGATCTATGTCGTGCCCAGGATGTCGGAGCTCTTCTCCGGTTTTGGTAATGAACTACCGACGGTGACTCAGATCGTGGTGGGTCTCTCGCGTTGGTTGTCTTCAAACGTCATCTGGTTCGGCCCGTTGATAATTGGCGGTTCAATTCTTCTATTTATATGGTCACGTACACCAGCCGGCAAACTCCAGATCAGTAACTTGATTCTAAAGATTCCGCTGGCTGGAAGTCTCGCCGTCCAGATGTCAGTGGCTCAGGCGACACGGTCTCTGGCGACCTTGCTTGCCGGAGGCATCACGCTCGTCGAATCGTGGGAGATAGCATCCGAGTCGATTACGAATCTGGAACTGCGACGGCGTAGTTCGATGATTCTGCCGATGATTCGCGAGGGCCGCTCGTTTACCGAGAGTCTGGAGACAGCGGGCTGGATGCCGCCACTGGCGATCGACATGATTGGTATCGGCGAACGGTCGGGTAGCTTGCGAGAGATGCTTGATGAAGTTGCGGTGTTTTATGACGCGGAATCTGAGGTGCGACTGGAACAGTTGACGACCACGCTGGAGCCTGCGATTCTTGTGGTCATGGGCGGCGTCGTGGTGACGATCCTGCTGGCGATTTACCTCCCGATCATCCAATCAATTTCGAGTGGCGCAGGCGTTACGGGATCACGACATTAGAGAGTTATGAAGGAAGTTTCAGACAACGAGAATACGGTTATCACGGCCGTGCCGCCGGCGGGCGCTAATGGCGCGAATGGTGCCGAGCATGTGCCGCCTGAGATGAAAGCGGCGCGGGAACTGGCGCAACGATACCGTCTTCCTTTCGTCGATCTACTGCCGCCCGATCGTGAATCTCCGATTGATTACGAACTCTTCACTGAAGTTCCAGTCGATTTGATGGTGCGCCATCAGTTTGTACCACTCAAACGCGATCAAAAGGGTCTGCACATCGCCATGGCGGACCCAACCGACCTCGAACGTCTCGACGAGCTTTCAAGCACGCTTCGAACTCGCGTTATTCCATACGTCGCGACTGCCGGTGCAATCGAAGTCGTTCTCAGAAAAGGCGACACGACTCAGCGCGTGCTGCAGGAAGCGGCCTCAGGTTTTCGTATTTCACTCGTCAAGGAAACTGAGCACGGCGAAGAAGTGCTCGATCTCGATCGTCTGGCGACTGACGCTGAGATGTCGCCGATCATCAAACTTGTCGACACGATCATCTACAACGCGATGGAGTCGCGCGCTTCCGATATTCACATCGAAACTCGTGATACAGAAGTCCAGGTGAAGTATCGAATTGACGGCGCGCTCTACCAGAAAGTCGATCCGATCGACCTTGCTTATCACCAGACGTTGATCTCGCGTATCAAGGTCATGTCGGAGCTCGACATCGCCGAGCGTCGCGTGCCGCAGGACGGCAGATTCCGAGTTCGTTATAAAGGACGGAACGTCGATTTCCGCGTTTCGATCATGCCGACGATTCACGGCGAAGACGCGGTGATTCGTATTCTCGATAAAGAGCAGATCAACGAAGAGTTCAAGAACCTGAACCTGAACGTGGTCGGTTTTGCGGAAGAGGATCTGCGGAAGTTTCGCCGTTACATTGCAGAGCCGTACGGGATGGTCCTCGTCACGGGTCCAACAGGCTCGGGTAAGACGACTACGCTGTACGCGGCGCTGAACGAGATCAGAAACGAAGAAGACAAGATCGTTACGATTGAGGATCCGGTCGAGTACCAGTTGCACGGCATCACGCAGATTCCGGTGAACGAAAAGAAGGGACTCACGTTCGATCGCGGTCTCCGCTCAATCCTGCGTCACGATCCGGACAAGATCATGGTCGGCGAGATTCGCGACACGGAAACCGCGCAGATCGC